>CBFGQV010000144.1:0-7095 GCA_965651045.1 uncultured bacterium | reverse complement strand
CGTCGTCCGTACCCTGTCGTCCGTCGGGACCGAGCGACAGCACGTCGAAGGACCGGGGGCGAATGACCAGCACGTAGGTGTTGCCCCACGAGTCGCGCGTGGCGTCGCCCGCGTAGCGGCCCTCGAGCCAGCTCCCGAACTGCCGCGGCTCGGGCAGCCGCCCCGTCTCGCGCTCGTAGTTCTGCAGGTCGCGCGCGAGCTTCTCGATCTCGGCCTTGGTCGCCAGGCGGAAAGCCGGGTTCAGGACCGGCGCGGCGTACTCCATGACCACGGCACGCGACGTGGGAAAGTAGAGGGCGGCCGCGAGGCCCACCATGAACATCAGAATGAGTTTGAACATGGGTCCTCCGGTCAGGTTCCTCGTCTCATGGCCGCCGCCCATCGCACGAAACGGGCCAGCTCGTCCAGCGGCGGCCGGGTGTCCGGATCTCCGTACGCGGTATCCATGCGCCAACGCAGATACCCGGACGGCGGAATCGGCAGGAACGGCGCCCGCGCCCACCACCGTCGGCGGCGGAAGGCCCACGCCGTGCCGACCAGCGCCGGAATGAGGTGCGGGCGGCGAAGCGCGAGTGCGAAGAACGCCCTGTAGAGAGTCGGCATGGGGATTCGCGGGTGGATCGGGTCCTCGTTTCGAAGGTACAGGGCGGCCCGCACGGTCACAACGCCCGCGTTCCGGAGCGGGCGTGGCGCCGGCCCGCGGATCCCCCGAACCCCCGACGGGTAGCGGAGCCCGACGGTTTCATTTCACCAGACCCGAGGAACTCTGCATGACGATCCACGCTCCGCTCCACCCCGAGGGCTCGCGCGTTCGGGTGCGGCGAGGCCGGTTTCCGATGGACGCGGCGCTGCTCGGCAGGATCGGCACCGTCGTGGAGCTCGACGCCTACCAGCCCGGCAAGTACGGCGTGGTCCTGGACGGCGAAACCGACGTGCGTGAGCTCGCCGAAGACGAGCTCGAACCGCTCGACGGCTGACCGGCGGCGCCGTGCCCAATCGTCTCGCGAACGAGACGTCTCCGTACCTGCTCCAGCACGCGCACAACCCGGTCGACTGGTACCCCTGGGGGCCCGAGGCGCTGGAGCGCGCGCGACTCGAGGACCGCCCGATCCTGCTCTCGATCGGGTACTCGGCGTGCCACTGGTGCCACGTCATGGAGCGCGAGTCGTTCGACGATCCCGAGACCGCCGGGCGCATGAACGACGCGTTCGTGTGCATCAAGGTCGACCGCGAAGAGCGCCCCGACGTCGACGGCCTCTACATGCGCGCGGTGCAGGCGCTGACCGGACGCGGGGGATGGCCGCTGACGGCGTTCCTGACGCCCGAAGGCGAGCCTTTCTACGGGGGCACCTACTTTCCGCCCGAGCCGCGCCACGGCATGCCGGCCTTCCGGCAGGTGCTCGACGCGGTGGCCGGCGCGTGGCGGAACCGGCGAGAAGAGGTGCTCGAGAACGCCGCCGGGCTCGCAGACATGCTCCGGCGCGCCGCGATCGAAACCGTGCCGGCCGAGGAGGGTGCCGGCGATCCGCCGGCAGACGGCGCGCTCACCGACGGCGCCTTTCGTGCGCTCGCGCGCCGCTTCGACCCGGACCACGGCGGTTTCGGCTCGGCGCCCAAGTTTCCGCAGCCGACCACGCTCGAGTTCCTGCTGGCGCACGGCGCGGCGGCAGATGAGCCCGCGGCGGTCGAAATGGTGGTGGCGACGCTCCACGGCATGGCCCGCGGGGGGCTTCGCGACCACCTGGCCGGCGGCTTCCACCGCTACTCGGTCGATGCGCGCTGGCGTGTGCCGCATTTCGAGAAGATGCTCTACGACAACGCGCTCCTCGCGCGCCTCTACCTCGATGCGTGGCGGGCGACGGGCGACGAGGCGCTCCGCGCCGTATGCGTCGAGACGCTGGACCACCTGCTCGTCGACCTGCGCGCGCCCGAGGGGGGATTTCGGGCCGCCCGCGACGCCGACTCGGAGGGCGAGGAGGGGCGCTACTACGTGTGGACCGTGGACCAGGTGGAGGCCGCAGCGCGTAGAGCGGGGCTGCCTGCGACCGACGCGGAGCTCTTCTGCCGGATCTACGACGTCGTGCCCGGCGGCAACTGGGAGGGGCGGAGCATTCTGCACCTGCCCGACGGGCTGGAAGCCGCCGCGCGCCGCGAGGGGCGGACCGTCGCCGAGCTCGTGTCCGCGCTGGAGCCGGTACGACGCGCGCTCCTCGACGCCCGGGCCCGGCGTGAGCCGCCGCTGCTCGACGCCAAAGTGCTCTGCTCGTGGAGCGCGTTCGCGGTGCGCGCGCTCGCCGAAGCGGGCGGTGCGCTCGGGCGCGCCGACCACCTGGACGCGGCGCGCGCCGGCGCCGCCTTCCTGCTGGGCCCGATGCGCCCGGACGGCGAGCTGCGGCACGTGTGGACCGACGGGCGCCTCGGCGTGGCCGCCTTTCTCGACGACCGCGCCGCGCTCGCGAACGCCTGCCTTTCGCTGCATGAAGCGACGCTGGAGGGGCGATGGCTCGACGAGGCGCTGGGGCTGGTCGACGAGGTCGTGGCGCTCCACTTCGACGAGGCCGAGGGCCTCTTCTACGACGACGCGCCGGGGGCCGAACGGCTGGTTGCCCGGCCGCGCGAGGTGATGGACCAGGCGACACCCTCAGGCACCGCGCTGGCGGTGGAAGCGCTGTACCGGGCCGCACACCTCACCGACGAGCGCCGTTGGGCCGAGGTCGCCGACCGCGCCCTCGACCGCGAGCGTCACGCGATGGCGCGCATGCCGGCCGGCTTCGGTCGGCTCCTGACGCAGGTCGTGCGGCGCGGTGCCGAGCCGGTCGAGGTGGCCGTGTTCGGCGCGCATGGCGACCCGCGTACGGCCGCCCTCGTGACGGCCGCGCTCGAGCCCTACCACGCGGCGAGGGTCGTGACCGGAGGCGACCCGGGCGCGGGCGGGGTACGCGACCTGCCGTTGATGGCCGGTCGGGGCACCGTCGACGGCACGCCGGCCGCGTGGGTGTGCCGCGGGTACGTGTGCGAACGGCCGGAGGTCGACGCCGAGGCGGTACGGCGGCTGGTGGCGGGCGGGTCGGTGCCGGGCTGAAACGGCCGGCCCCCGCTCACTCGGCCGGATCCGCGACCGCGGTCATGACGCCGAGCGGCGCCAGGCCCGAGAGCGCGAAGAGGGGCCAGGTGGCGAGCTTGCCGGCGAGGAATCCTGCGAACCGCGGCTCCATGCCGGCCGACCAGTCGATGCCGCGGCGTTGCTGACGGCCGAGCCACCAGAGCGTGTAGGCGTCGAGGGTGCCGCGGCGTGAGAGGGCCCGGACGCGCCAGCCGGTGCGCTCGAGCAGGCGGGTGAGGCTCCGGGGTTCGTAGATGGCCGTGTGTCGCGGGGCGTGGTAGCCGGCCCAGTGCGCACCTTGCCACCGGCGCGGCCAGGCCCCGTGGTCCGGCACCTCGATCACGAGTCGTCCGTTCGGCGCCGCCAGGGCGCGCACGCGGCGGAGCGTATCGGCCGGGTCGTAGTCGTGCTCCAGGTAGTGCCACATGGTGACGACCTCGAAGGGCCCCTCGAGCGGGGTGTCGGCCAGCTCGCCCTCGTGCAGCTCCAGCCCCTGCCACCGCGCCGGCTCGTCGCGCCAGCCCTCGTCGCTGAAGTCGACGCCGACCGCGTGGCAGCCGGTGGCGCCTTGGAGCGCCGTGAGAAAGGTCGGCCGGCCGCACCCGACGTCCAGCACGCGGGTGGTCGGGCCGAGCGGCGCCGGGGCCGCTCGTCGCACCCGCGCCACCCGCCGGCGATCCATGGCGCGGGTGCCCTTCTCGACCAGCGGCGCCCACCGCCCCCAGGCGGCCGCACCCCGGTAGGGCAGGTAGTCCGGCCCGTAGTACCGGCCGAGCGCCTCGGGCGCCACCCGCGGGTTCAGGAAGACGAGCCGGCAATCCCCACAGCGCGCGAAGTGGAAGACGGGCGCGCCGGGCGCCGCCATCTGCGCCGGGACCTCGAACGCCGTCGCGGCCTCGGTGCCGCCGCACGCGGGGCAGCGCTCGACGGGCTCGGTGGCGGGCGGCAGGGGTGTCATGGCCAAGCGGAACCCCCGACGGGGCGGGTGGATCCGCGACCGATGCAACGGTTGACGTCGCCGGCGGGTCTCACCTATATGTCACATGACCGATAGTCACTTGACCCTCACCATCGAGACCCGATGGACGCCGAGACCTTTCTACCGCTGTCGCCCCGCGACCTGTTGATCGTGTCGGTGCTCGCCGTGGAGCCGCTCCACGGCTACGGCATCATCAAGGCAGTCGAGGAGCGGTCGCGGTCGGGGGTCCTGCTCGACCCGGCCAACCTCTATCGCGCGCTCCGTCGCATGCGTCGCGACGGATGGATCGAAGAGCTCGAGGACGCCGGGAACGACGACGACGGCGCGAGGCGGCGCACCTACCGCGTGACGGCGCTCGGGCGCGAGGTGTTGCGGGCCGAGGTCGCGCGGCTCGAGCGGTTGCTCGGCCAGGCCCGGCCGGCCCTGTGAGGGCGCGATGAGCGGACCGGCGCTGTACCGCTGGTTGCTCGGGCTCTTTCCGCCGGGCTTCCGCGCCGAGTGCTCGGACGAGGCCGCCGAGGCCTTCGAGGCGCTCTGGCAGGGCGCCCCCGGACGCGCCGCCCGGGCCCGGCTGCTCGCGCGGAGCCTGCTGGCGCTGCCGGGTGCGCTGATCGCGGAGTGGGCCACGGCCGCGAGGGCCGGGCGCCCGACCCATACGACGGACCGGAGGTGGACGATGCGGGGATTGGGAAGGCAGATGCGTGTGTCCGTGCGGACGCTGCTCAAGGCACCGGGGTTCACGGCGACGGCGACCCTGCTGGTCGCGCTCGGCGTGGGCGCGGTCACGACGATCTTCACCCTGGTCGATCACGTTCTTTTGCGGCCCCTGCCCTACCCGGCGGCCGAGCGCCTGGTGCTGATCGAGAACGGCAGCCACTCGGGCCCGCTCTTCGACGCGATGCAGGGCATGGGTACGGTCGAAGCATGGGCGGCGGCCTACGACGAGGCGGCGACGCTGCTCGGGACCGGCGAGCCGATGCGCGTGATCGCGGCGCGCGTCTCGGGTGATTTCTTCCGCGTGTTCGGGGCGCGGCCCGCGCTCGGCCGGCTCTTCGACGCCGAGGACTTCGGGCACGCCAACGAACGGGTGGTGGTCGACGGGCGCACCTGGCAGCGCGTGTGGGGGGGCGACCCGGGGCTGGTCGGCAGCGTGATCCAGCTCGACGGACGCCCCGTCACGGTGATCGGCGTGACGGACCCCGCCTTCAGCCCGCCCGAGGCGCTGGTCGACCGCAACGTCGACGTGTGGCGACCGGTCGACCGTTCGGCCGAGCTGCTCACGACGCACACGGCGTGGGTGCTCGGGGTGGTCGGCCGCGTCGCCCCGGGCGCTTCGGTCGAGGCCGCGGGCGCCGAACTCGAATCGGTCATGGGGCGCATGGCGACGGTCCACGAGAACTACCGCGACCAGGACGGCAGCGCGCGCGCGCTTCCGGTCACCCCGCTCGCCGAGGTCACGGTCCGGGGCGTGCGCGCGGGCCTCGGCCTGCTGCTGGGCGCCGTCACGATGCTCTTGCTCGTCGCCTGCGCGAACGTGGCGCAGCTCTTCCTCGCCCGCGGGCTCGGGCGCGGTCGCGAGATGGCCGTGAGGCGCGCGATGGGCGCGGGCACGGGCGTGCTGGTGGGTCAGTTGCTGCTGGAGAGCCTGCTGGTCGGGCTCGTGGGCGGCGCACTCGGGGTCGGGCTGGCCTGGCTCGGACTCGAGGCCTTTCTGGCGCTCTCGCCGAACGTGCTGCCCCGGCAAGACGTCGTGGCCCTCGACCTTCGGGTGCTCGGCTTCGCGGTCCTGGTGTCGATCGCGACTTCGATCGTGTTCGGGCTGCTTCCCGCCGTACGCTCGGTGCGCGGCGACGTCGCCGACGAGTTGCGCGCCGCCGGGCGGTCGGCGACGGCGAGCCGGGGCACGGGCGTGCTCCGGAGCGGCCTGATCGTCGCCGAGGTGGGCATGTCGCTGGTGCTGGTGGCCGGCGCGGGGCTGCTCATGCGGAGCTTCCTGCTCGTGCACGCGCAGGAGCCGGGCGTGCGCATCGACGACCTCTGGACCGTTCCGGTCAGCCTGACGAGCGTCGAGACGTCCGCCGACTGGAACGCCACGACCGAGGCGATGGGCGAGGCGCTCGCGGGCGTGCCCGGCGTGCGAGGCGTGACCTGGGGGCTCACCATGCCGCTCACCTCGCAGGGCGGCCGGTGCTGCTGGCGCTCGACCGTGACGGCCGAGGGCGACCGCAGCGAGGGGCCCTACATTCACCCGGTCACACCCTCGTACTTCGACGTCCTGGGCACGCCGCTCCGCGCGGGCCGGGTGTGGACCGCGGCCGAGGCGGGCGCCGAGCCGGTGCCGGTCGTCGTGTCCGAGGCGCTGGCCGTCGCGTTGTGGGGATCGCCGGACGCCGCCGTGAACCGCTCGCTGTCGATGCGCTCGTTCGAGATGACGGTGGTGGGGGTCGCGGCCGACGTGCGGCACTACGGCCTCGCCGACGATCCGGGCGTGGCGCTCCACGTGCCGGTCGAGCACCTGCCGTTCCCGATCGACCGGGCGCATTTCGCCGTGCAAGTGGCGCCCGGCGCGGCCGCGGGGCTGGGCGGCCGGCTGCGCGAAGCCATCTGGAGCGCCGCGCCCGCCGTGCCGGTGCCGACCGTCCGGTCGATGGACGAGTGGGTCGCCCTGGGAAGCGCCGGGCGGCGATTCGACTCGACGCTCTTCGCGACCTTCGCGTCGGTCGCGCTGCTGCTCGCCGCCGGCGGGCTCTACGGCACGCTTCTCTACCTGGCGGGCCAGCGTCGGCGCGAGCTCGGCATACGTCTGGCGCTCGGGGCCTCGCGCGGCCGTATCGAACGCGAGGTCCTTCGGGGCGGGCTGGCGCTGGCCACCTTCGGGGTCGCCCTGGGTCTCTTCGGCGCCTGGGCCTCGGGGCGCTTTCTCGAGAGCCGCCTGTGGGGCGTCGAGGCGGGCGACCCGCTGACGCTCGCGACGGCCGCGACGTTGCTGCTGTCGACGGCGGCGGTGGCGAGT
>CBFGQV010000143.1:0-7100 GCA_965651045.1 uncultured bacterium | reverse complement strand
GTCGGCGGCGATGTCGGTGCGCGCTCCACACACCGACGCCTCGCCGATTCCAGGAAGGGCAACCTAGGGGGCCACGGCGTGGAAAGCCACGGGCCCGCCCCGTTCCTTCTCTTCGGCCTTCTGGAGCGACCAGGGGCTCTGGAAGAGCAGCAACGGCCGACCGCGTGAGTCCTCCACGCGGGTCCGGTCGTAGCCCGCGGCCACGCGGGCGATCTCCTGGTCGGGGCCCGTGATCCAGCGCGCGGCGACGTAGGGTAGCCGCTCGAGCTTTGCGTCGACGCCGTACTCGTGTTCGAGCCGGTGCAGCAGCACGTCGAACTGGAGCGGCCCCACCGCGCCGACGAGTGGCGCCGGGCCGGCGATCGAGTCGGCGTAGAAGACCTGTGCCGCGCCCTCCTCGCTGAGCTGGCGGAGTCCGGTGTCGAGGTGCTTTCTGCGGAGCGGGTCAGGCACGGATATCTTGGCGAAATGCTCGGGTGAGAAGCGCGGAATGTCCTGGAACTCGAGGCCGCCTCCGCCCTCGACCAGGCTGTCACCGATGCGCAGGCTGCCCCGGTCGTGAACGCCCACGACGTCGCCCGGCCACGCGTCTTCGACAGCGTGTCGCTCGCGTGCCATGAAGGTCTGCGGCTGCGCGAGCCGCACCTCCTTGCCGGTCCGCTGGTTCGTGACCGACAAGCCCGCCTCGAAATGGCCCGAGCACACGCGTACGAAGGCGATGCGGTCGCGGTGCTTGGGGTCGAGGTTCGCCTGGATCTTGAAGACGAAGCCGGTGAAGCGCGGGTCGGTCGGAGCGAGCGGACCTTCGGTGGTCGGCCGGGGCGGCGGGGGCGGCGCGAGTTCAAGGAAGCTTCGGAAGAAGGGCTCCACGCCGAAGTTCGTGAGCGCGCTCGCGAAGAAGGTCGGTGAGAGCGTGCCCTCTCTCACCGCCCCGGCGTCGAACGGCGCGCCCGCGGCGTCGAGGAGCTCGATCTCGTCGCGCAGGCGGGCGAGCGCCTCGTCGCCGAGGGCCTCCACGACCGCCGGGTCGTCGAGTGCGCCGGCGCGGGTCGCGACCTGCGTCTGGCCGTGGTCCTCGCTCCGATTGAAGAGCAGCACCCGCCCGTGGAAGCGGTCGTACACGCCGACGAATCGGCCGTCCCGGTGGATCGGCCAGGTCGCCGCGTAGCACGCCACGCCGAGGTCGGCCTCGACGTCATCAAGCAGCTGGAACGGGTCTTCGCCGGGCCGGTCGCACTTGTTCACCATCGTGAACACGGGGGTGCGACGGAGCTTGCAGACGTTGAACAGCTTGCGGGTCTGTTCCTCGACCCCCTTTCGGTTGTCGAGCAACATGACCGCCGAGTCAGCGGCGACCAGGGTGCGGTAGGTATCTTCCGAGAAGTCCTGGTGGCCCGGCGTGTCGAGCAGGTTCACGCGGTGGCCCGCGTAGTCGAACTGGAGCACCGACGAGGTCACGCTGATGCCTCGCTCCTGCTCCATCGCCATCCAGTCCGACGTCGCGTGGCGCTGGGCGCGGCGGGCCTTCACCGATCCCGCGAGGTGGATCGCACCGCCGTAGAGCAGGAGCTTCTCGGTGAGCGTCGTCTTCCCGGCGTCCGGGTGGCTGATGATCGCGAAGGTCCGGCGCCGCCGGACTTCCCGCTGGATTCGGTCATTCATGGCCCGGAAGGTACACGCGTGGCCCGTACTGATGTAGGGCCGACTACCCGCACCTCTGGCAGCGGGCCGTCTCGGGCATGATGAGCAGCCGTCCAGCTGGAATCGCGTCGCCGCACGCCTCGCAGTCGCCGTAGGTGCCGTCCTCGATGCGGGCGAGTGCAACCCGAACCAGCGCGAAAGTCGCCTCCTCCCGTGCTCTGAGGTTCTTCGCCATGCCCTGGCTCTGCAAGCTGTCCATGCGCGAGAGTCGGCCGACGGCGGTCTGGTCGAGTTCGACCGGTTTCGACGCTTCGCCACTCAGTTCGACACTTCGCGCGATTCGTGCCAACTGTTTCTCGAGCAACGACTTGAGTTCTCGTACCTGATCTTCGGTCAGGTGCCTCATGGATCACCGGCCTGTGGGACGATCCGCGTGCCCGCCGCACCACGCACGACGTCGGCTGCCCGCTCGAGCGCACCGATCGCCGCCGGACGCCCGGTGGCCTCGACGAACGCCACGCAGGCTTCCGCCTTGGGGCCCATGGAGCCCGCCGGGAGCTCCAGTTGACGAAGCTCGTCGGGCGTGAGGCGCTCGATCACGCGGGCGCCGGCCGTGCCGAAGCCTTCGATCACCCCGTCGACGTCGGTGAGCAGGACGAGTAGATCGGCCTGGAGTTCGCGACCGAGCAGGGCGGCCGTGCGGTCCTTGTCGACCACCCCGTCGATGCCCGTGATGCGGCCCTGGTCGTCGACGACCACGGGCACCCCTCCCCCTCCAGCACACACGGGCACCACGCCGTGGTCCACCAGCAGGCGCAGGACCTCGAGCTCGAGCACGCCAGTGGGGCGCGGAGAGGGCACCACGCGTCTCCAGCCTTCACCGTCGCGCGCGACCTGCCAGCCCCGCTCGTCGGCCCGCTGCCGGGCAAACGCCTCGTCCATGACCGGGCCGATAGGCTTGGTCGGGTTGTCGAACGCGGCGTCGTGCGGGTCCACCGTGACCTGCGTGAGCAGGGCGGCGACCGCGCGCTCGGGCAACTCCTGGCGGAGCCCGCGTTCCAGCAGGTAGCCGATCATGCCCTCCGACTCGGCGCCCAGCACGTCGAGGGGCACGGGGTTGTCCGGGTCGAGCGCCTCGGCGCGGAGCGCGAGCATGCCCACCTGGGGCCCGTTGCCATGCGTCACCACCAGCGCGTGCTCGCGGGCGACGGGCGCGAGGGCCCGGGCTGCGGCGCGGGCGTTGTGCTCCTGCACGGCGAGGGTGGGTGGCTCGCCTCGCCGGAGCAGCGCGTTCCCGCCCAAGGCGACCAGAACGAGGCTCACAACCGCACCGCCGGGGTGCGGCCGGCCCACCGGTCGGGTGGCGTCATACCGGATCGCGGGCCAGCGGACAGCTCATGCAGCGTGCGCCTCCCCTGCCCCGTCCGAGCTCGCTTCCGGGCACCGTGATGACCTCGATGCCGGCCCGCCGGAGCTTCGTGTTCGTGTCGACGTTCCGGTCGTAGCCGACCACCACACCCGGCGCGATGGCCAGCACGTTGTTGCCGTCGTCCCACTGCTCGCGTTCGGCCTGGTACTCGTCGCCCCCGGTGGTCACCACCCGTACCCGTTCCACGCCGAGCGCATCGGCGAGCGCGGCGAAAAGGTCGGGCTCGTCGGTGAGATCCAGGTCGTCGCCCTCACCGGGCCTCAGGCTCCACGTCCGCATGCGGTCAGCCACGCCCGGGAAGATGCAGAAGGCGTCGTGGTCGATCATCGTCATGACGGTGTCCAGGTGCATGTACGCCCGCACGGCCGGCAGGCTCACCGCGATCACCCGCTGGGCGGCCTGATGCCGGAAGAGTTCGCGCGCGAACAACTCGACCGCGTAGGGTGTGGTGCGCTGGCTCAGCCCCACCAGCACCGTGCCGTTGCCGATCACCAGAATGTCACCCCCCTCGAGGCTCGCAGGGAGTGGCTCGGCCTCACCGGCGTCGAACCACACATGGTAGTCCGAGTTCCGGAAGAGCGGGTGGTAACGGTAGATCGCCCTCAGGTGGACCGTCTCGCGTTGGCGGGCGGGCATGGCCATGGTCGACAGCACGACGCCCCCATAGACCCACGCCGACGGATCGCGCGTGAAGAGGTGGTTGGGTAGCGGCGGCAGCACGAAATCGGTCTCCTGCTGAACCGCGGCTACGAGACCGTGCGGCTCGAGGGGGAGCTCGGAGATCGTGAGCCCGCCGATCAGATGTCGGGCGAGCAGGGGTGACGCCATACCGTGGAGCGCCGCCCGCAGCTCCTCGGCGAACACCCCGTGCTGGGCTTCGGTGATGCGCCGCTCGAGCACGAAACGGCGCGCCTCGGGCACGTCCAGAGTCTCGGCCAGCATGCGGTCGAGGTAGAGCACCTCGGCGCCCCGTTCGCGCAGGACGTCGGCGAACACGTCGTGGTCTTCCCGCGCACGCTTGACCCACAGTACCTCGTCGAAGAGGAACCGCTCGCGGTTCGAGGGTGTGAGCCGTTTGAGGCTCAGGTCCGGGCGGTGCAACAGCACGCGGCGAAGCTGCCCCACCTCCGAAGCCACGAAGACGTCTGCAATGCCGTCGCCTTTCATCTGTCGGGCTCGCCTCGCGCTGGGGGAGTGTCCGGGGGATCTCCGGATCGGTGCGGAGGGCCGGTCACTGCCGTCGCCGGTGTCGCGGCCTGCCCTCCGCCCGTGCAAGGTACCGCGCCCCAGGGCAGGCGGGGAATCCCCCGGTGCAGGGCTTCCCCTTGCTCAGAGCGTCCGGCCCAGCGCCTGCTCGAGCGCCGCGCGGCGCGTCCGGCTCAATCGGAGTTCGCGGCCGTCGGCCAACCGCAGGGTCCAGTCGCCGTGCGCGGAGGGCTCGAGCTCGACGATTCGGTCGACGGCCACGATGTGGCTCCGGTGCACGCGTACGAACTTGCGCGGGTCGAGGCTCGCTTCGAGGGCACGGAGCGTGTCGTCGAGCAGGTGGACCCGGCCGTCGTCGCAGTGCGCCTCGACGTAGTCGCCCGACGCCTGGAAGACCACCACGTCGGCCACCGGCACGAGGCGCACGCGACCCTGCCCGCGCGCCGTGAGGTGGCGTACCCGAGCCGTCGGCAGAGGGCCGCCCTCACGCAGGAGCGACGCGAGGTCGCGAGCGAGACCGCCCTGCCTTCTCTCACGCAGACGCTCTCGCACGCGCTCCATCGTCTCGGCGAAGCGCACGTCGTCGAACGGCTTGAGCAGGTAGTCGAGCGCGCGCGCCTCGAAGGCCTCGAGCGCGTATCGGTCGTAGGCCGTCACGAAGATCGTGAGCGGCATGCGCTCCGGCCCCACCGAACGGATCACGTCGAAGCCCTCGACCTCGGGCATGCGCACGTCGAGGAAAACCACGTCGGGTGCCAGCCGGCCGATGGCGTCGATCGCGGCGCGTCCGCCGCCGGCCTCACCGACGATCTCGACGTCGGCGGCGTCGGCGAGCAGCAGGCGCAGGTTCTCGCGGGCCGGCGGCTCGTCGTCGACGATCAGGACGCGCATCATGCCGGTGCCTCGCCGCCAGTGGTCGGAATCTCGATGCGGACGGCGACGCCTCCGCCGGGCCGCGCCTCGACGTCGAAACGGTGCGCGGCCCCGTACAGCTCGTCGAGTCGCGCACGGGTGGTGCCGAGGCCGACGCCGGCGTCAGCCGCGTCCTGGGCGTCGCCGAGCCCGACCCCGTCGTCCAGAACCGAAAGCTGCAACCGGGCACCTTCGAGGCGGGCCGAGACCTCGATCGTGCCGGGTCCCTCTCGGGGTGCGATGCCGTGGCGCACCGCGTTCTCGACGAGGGGCTGCAGCAGGAACGGCGGGACCGGTACCGACGCCAGCGCCTCGGGCAGGTCGATACGCACCTCGAGCCGGTCGGAGAACCGTACACGCTCGATCTCGACGTAGCGCTCGAGCACGTCGCGCTCACGCCAGAGCGGCACCACCGGCTCGTCGCCCGATTCGAGCGAGTAGCGCAGCAGGTCCCCCAGCCCGCCGAGCATCGACACCGCGGCGGCGTTGCGGCCCGCCCGGACCTGCGCGCTGACGGCGTTCAGGGTGTTGAACAGGAAGTGGGGGTTGAGCTGCATGCGCAGGGCGTCGAGACGGGCGCGCGTGAGCTGTGCCCCCAGGCGGGCCGCGCGCAGGTCGCGTTCCCGTACCTGTTCCCGGTAGTCGACGGCGGTGACCGCACCGACGATCGCACCGTACACCAGCAAGGTGAGATACAGCCGCGACATGAAGATGAGCCGAAGGAACTCGGCCGTGGTCTCCGTCATCTGTGACGTGATGCCCATCAGGTGCATCAACCCGCCGAGGGCGAGCGCCTGGCCCGCGCCCGTGGCGAGCGCCAGCAAGAGGTGCGCGCCGCCATGCATGCACCAGCCGAGCCCCGCCTCGCGCAGGCGACGCGTCCACGCCGCGATCGCCGGCGTGACGAGGGCCCAGAAGAGCCACGGCGGAAGCGCCGTCAGCAGCCTGCGCCCGAACCCCGCCGGGAGCCCTTCGCTGGCCGCGATCAGGTGGGCCTGGATCGCCGAGACGAGGCCGACGAGCGTGAAGGCTCCGACGACGGCAAGCGCCCGGTAAAGGCGCGAACGGGGGGGTGCGGTCATGCGCCGATGCTCGCCTGGCGGCGCGCGCCGGTCAACGTCCCGGTTCACGCGCCCGTCACCGCGCGCTCACCGTGCCGGTTCGGTGGGCCGCGCGCGGGCATGGTCGAGCAAGCGCACCACGTCGGCCCAGGCCATTGGCGGCGTATGCATGGCGAAGACCGTCTCGGGCGCCCATTCGGCACGTCGAGTCAACGCCAGTACGTCTTGCAGATACTGGGGCCAGAAGGCCGAGCCGTCGGGCTGCACCTGGACCAGATCGCTGGCGTAGAGCACTCGGTGTTCGGGCATCCAGACCGCCATCATGCGTTCGCCGCCCTCGCCCCGCACGGGGTGTACCACGAGGCGGTTCGGTCCTTCGCCGAGCGCCACCGAATCGGTGACGCTCACGATCTCGGCCCGGCGGGGCGCGCGGGCCAGCAGGTCCGGGTCGCGGTCGCGCGGAGCCTCGAGCAGCCGCCGCACCAGCGGCGCGTTGCGTTCGTGAATCAGCAGGGGGATCCCCCGAGCGGCGAACTCGCGGAGCCCGCCGATGTGGGGCCACGCGTCGGAGGTCGAAACCACCGCCTTCACGGGCTTGCCGGGAAACCGGCGCGCTGCCTCGTCCAGCACGGCCGCGGACCAGGCCGAGGTCATCGGCGCTTCGAGCACGACCACGCCGTCGGGCTGCTCAACGAAGGTGGTGGCGTAGCTGCCGGCGGTCGTGACGACGCCGGGGGCGAGCGTGTCGGTGGGCTGCGCACGACCCTGGAAGTCCGTGCCCGGACGTGCCGAGGCCAGGGTGCCGCCACCCGCCGCGCGCGCCGCGAACGCATCGCGAACGGGCTCCGGCA
>CBFGQV010000142.1:0-7109 GCA_965651045.1 uncultured bacterium | reverse complement strand
GTAGCAGCTGTCCTCCTGGACCCGGAGAAGCGATGAATCAGCCCGATTCCACCGGAGCAACGCTCGACCTCGAACGCGCCGCGGCCCTCTGCGGCGGACGGGTGGAGGGCCCTTCGAGCTCCGTCACGGTGCGTGGCGTGGCGGCCCTGGGTGCCGCGGGTGAGGACGAACTCGGGCTGGTGGCGAGCGCGAAGTATCTCGAGCTGGCGGCCGCCTCGCGCGCGGGGGCGTATCTCGTCGCGAGCGACCTCGCCGGGAAGGTGCCCGACGACCGGCCTCGGGTCGTGGTCGACGACCCGCACGCGGCGCTGATTCCGCTGCTCGGGCACTGGTTTCCCGAGCCGGCGCACACGTCGGGGGTGCACCCCACGGCCGTTCTCGGGCGGGGCGTCACCCTCGGCGCCGACGTGTTTGTGGGGCCCTATGCGGTGCTGGGTGAGGGGGTGGTGCTCGGCGACCGCGTGCGCGTCGGCGCACACGTCGTGGTCGGTCGGGGCGCCTCGGTCGGCGCGGACTCCCTCCTGCACCCGCACGTCGTGATCTACGCGGGCGCCGAGGTGGGGCGTCGGGTGATCCTTCACGCGGGAGCCCGCGTCGGGGTCGACGGCTTCGGGTACGCGTGGGTGGACGGAGGGCACCGGAAAGTGCCCCAGGTGGGCCGCTGCGTGATCGAAGACGACGTCGAGATCGGCGCCAACACGACCGTCGACCGGGGCTCGCTCGGCGAGACGCGCGTGCGCAGGGGCAGCAAGCTCGACAACCTGGTGCACCTCGCCCACAACGTGGGCTTCGGACCCCACGCGGCCGCGGCCGCCCTGGTGGGCATCGCGGGCTCGACGAACGTCGGCGCCGGCGCGCTGTTCGCGGGCCAGGCGGGCATCGTCGGCCACCTGGACATCGGCGACGGCGCGCGCATCGGCGCGGCCGCCAAGGTCTGGCGAGACGTGCCCGCGGGCGAGACCTATCTCGGCGACCCGGCGCGTCCGCAGCGAGAGTACCTGCGCTCGCGCGCCCAGGTGGAGCGCATGCCGAAGCTGCTCGAGCGCGTGAAGGCCCTCGAGGCGGCCGTCGACGCTCTTCGCGCGGCGGCCCTGGAGCCCCGTTCGCCAGCGGATGGCGAGGCGTGAGCGGGTTCGACCCCCGGCCGGACCGCGGTTACATTATCGCGGCCGTTCGGGCCACCCCTGAATCCCCACACAGGCATCGATGAGCGCACCTGAGACCGCGAACGGAGAGCGCCAGCGCACGCTGGCCGGGCCGATCTCACTCGAGGGCATCGGCGTGCATTCGGGTGAGGCGTCGACGCTGACGATGATCCCGGCCGAGCCCGACACCGGGGTGCGCTTTCGGCGGGTCGACCTGCCGGATTCGCCGGAGCTGCCCGCCGATCTGGAGCACGTGTCGGGCACCGATCTGGGCACGTCGCTGGCGCTCGGTGAGGTGAGGGTGCTCACCGTCGAGCACGTACTGGCGGCGCTCGCGGGCGCCGGCGTCGACAACGCCGTGCTCGAGGTGCGCGGCGCCGAGCCGCCGATTCTCGACGGCAGCTTCCGTCCGTTTCTCGATGCGATCGAGCGGGCGGGGGTGGTCGAGCAGGACGCTCCGGCGGCGGTGCTCGTGGTCAAGGCGCCGGTTCACGTCGCGGGCGACGCAGGTGTCGACTACGTCGCGACGCCTGCCGACACCCTGCGCATCTCGGCGACGATCGACTTCGCCCACCCGGCCATCGGCCGTCGCTTCGGAAGCTATCGGGCCGGGCCGGACGCGTTCGGCGCCGAGCTCGCGGACGCGCGTACCTTCGGATTCCGCGCCGACGCGGAACGGCTGCACGAGCGCGGGCTCGCGCTCGGCTCGTCGCTCGAGAACTCGGTGATTCTCGGTGACGAGGGGGTGCTCAATCCGGAGGGGCTCCGGAGCGACGACGAGCTGCTGCGGCACAAGGTGGGCGACCTCGTCGGCGACCTGAAGCTGCTCGGACAGCGCGTGAAGGCGCACATCGTCGCAGAGCGCCCGAGCCATCAGGGCAACGTCGCGCTCGCCCGGGCCCTCGCCGAGCACGCGATGCAGTCCGGTGGGCAGCCGATTCTCGATGCGGCCAAGATCATGCAGTACCTGCCGCACCGGTACCCGATGCTGCTGGTCGACCGCATCGTCGGATACGAGCCCGGCAAGCGCATCATCGGGGTGAAGAATGTCACGATCAACGAGCCGTTCTTCCAGGGTCACTACCCGGGGCACCCCATCATGCCCGGTGTGCTCATCATCGAGGCGATGGCGCAGGTCGGGGGGCTGCTCCTGATGGACTACGTCGATGAGCCCGACAACAAGGTCGTGTATTTCATGTCGCTCGACAGCGTGAAGTGGCGCCGTCCGGTGACACCAGGCGATCAGCTCGTCTTCGAGCTCGAGATGCTCCAGTTTCGCCGCCACGTCTGCAAGATGCGCGGCGTCGGACGGGTCGAGGGGCAGGTGGTCGCCGAAGCCGAACTCATGGCACGGGTCGTGGACCGATGAGAGAATCCGGTGTAGACGCCGACGAGCGGGCCGAGACCCGCGTTCATTCGACCGCGATCGTCGACGACGGGGCGGAGCTGGGCCCCGGGGTGGTCGTGGGCCCCTACAGCATCGTGGGCCCGGGTGTGCGCATCGGGGCGGGCACCTCGCTCGCCTCGCACGTACTCGTCGAGCGCGACACCGAGATTGGCGAGGACTGCCGCATCTCGCAGGGCGCCGTGCTCGGCACCGACCCGCAGGACCTCAAGTACCAGGGCGAGCCGACGCGGCTCGAAGTCGGCGACCGCACGGTCATTCGCGAGTACGCGACCCTCAACCGCGGCACCACCGCCCGCGGCGTGACGACGGTCGGGAGCGACTGCCTGCTCATGGCCTACACGCATGTGGCGCACGACTGCGAGCTCGGCAACCACGTGATTCTGTCGAACAGCGTGAACATGGCGGGCCACGTGATCATCGAGGACTGGGTGATCGTCGGGGGCGTCACGCCGATCCACCAGTTCGTGCGCATCGGCGCGCACGCGTTCATCGGTGGCGGCTCGCGCATACCGCAGGACGTGCCCCCCTACTGCCGCGCCGCGGGGAATCCCCCGAAACTCTACGGACTGAACAGCGTCGGCCTCGAGCGGCGCGGCTTCTCGCAGGAGACGCGGAAGTCGCTCAAGCAGGCGTACCGCGCGGTCTTCATGTCCGGTCTCAACGTGTCGCAGGGCGTGCAGCGCGCCGAGAGCGACACCCAGCAGATTCCCGAGGTCCGCCACTTCCTGAATTTCATTCGGAGCTCGGAGCGGGGGATCACCGTCGGATGACACGCGAGGTCGCAGGTCGCGGTCCGCGTAGGGCCGGCGAGGAGCCCGTCCGCATCGGGGTCGTCGGTACCGGAGCGCTGGGGTTCCATCACGCGCGCATCGTGCGGTCGCTGCCCGGGGTCGAGAGCGCCGGCATCTTCGACGCCGACCCTGCGCGCGCGAGAGAGGTGGGCGAGGCCCTGGACGTGCCCGTGCGCCCGTCGCTCGAGGCGCTGCTCGATGCCTCGGACGCGCTCGTGATCGCCGTGCCCACGACCGCCCACGAGGCCGTCGCCCTCGCCGCTCTGGGGCGGGGCATCGACTGCTTGATCGAGAAGCCGATGGCGCCGACGCTCGACGCCGCCGACCGGATTCTCGACGCCGCCGAGGCCGCGGGCGCGATCGTCCAGATCGGGCACGTCGAGCGCTTCAACCCGGCGATTCGGGCGGCAGAGCCCTACATGAGCCGGCCGCTCTTCATCGAGTCGCACCGCATGGCGCCGTTCTCGCCGCGGAGCACCGACGTGGCGGTCGTGCTCGACCTCATGATCCACGACGTGGACCTGGTGCGGAGCCTCGTGGGTAGGCCCGTGGTGGAGATCTCCGCGTCGGGGGTGCCGGTGCTTACGCCCAACGTCGACATTGCGAGCGCCCGGCTGACCTTCGAGGGTGGGGCGGTCGCCAACCTGACGGCGAGCCGTGTCTCGACCGAGAAGATGCGCAAGCTCCGGATCTTTCAGGACTCCGGCTACCTGAGCCTGAATCTGGCGGAGGGTACCGGCGAGTTCCTGCGGCTCAAGCGGCCCCTGGCGGCGCTCGGGGCCGACGCCCCTCCGCCGGCGCTGCCGGAGGGCGGGCTCGCGGGGTTGGTCGAGCGCGTCACCTTCGAGGGCGACGGCGCCGAACCGCTGCTCCGCGAGTTGGAGAGTTTCCGCGACGCCGTGCTCGGGCGGGCGCGGCCTGCGGTTTCCGGCCGCGAGGGCCGCGACGCGCTCGCGCTCACGCTCACCATCGAAGAGAGCATCGCGAACCATGTCCTTGATACGCGTTCGTCGTAAGCGGAAGAAGGAGTGGATCGACACCAAGAAGGCCAAGTCGCCCCGCCGGCTCGTGCTCTTCCTGCTCGCGGTCGTGGGCGTGATCTGGTACCTGACCGTCCGCTTCTGACCATCGCTCCGCGCATTCTGGTCCTCGCCGGTGAGGCGTCGGGCGACCACCACGCGGCGCGTGTGGTCGAGGCGTTTCGTCGGCGCGTGCCCGACGCCCGCTGGGTCGGGCTCGGCGGCCCCGACCTCGAGGCCGCCGGGGTCGAATTGCTGGCCGGGCTCGACGAGCTCGCCGTCATGGGCTTCGCCGAGGTGATCCGGCACCTGCCGTACTTCCTGGGCCTCGAGCGTCGGCTCGCGAAGCTGCTCGCGTCGGGCGAGATCGACGCCGTGCTGGCGGTGGATTACCCGGGGCTCAACCTGGGGATCGCGCGCCGTGCCCGGAAGCTCGGCGTGCCCGTCGTGTGGTACATCGCGCCCCAGGTGTGGGCGTGGAAGCCGCACCGTACCGAAGCGTTGGCCCGCGACACGGAACGGGTCGCGGTGATCCTGCCGTTCGAGGTCGAGGCGCTCGGCGAGGCGGGCGCGCGCGCGGTGTTCGTCGGGCATCCGCTGGTCGAGCGTGACGACGACGTATCGGGCGAGGCGGCCTTCCGCGCCAAGGTGGGGCTGCCGGCCGAGGGGCCGATCCTGGCGCTCCTGCCGGGCTCGCGGCGTCAGGAACTGGACCGCCACCTCGAGCTGTTCGCCGAGGTCGGCACGCGCCTTTCGCGGGCGCGCCCGGGCCTCACGCCCGTGCTCGCGCAGGCCCCGGGGGTGGAGGGCGAGCGCCTCTCGGCCACGGGGTTCGCCGTGACCGACGACACGCGCGGTCTGCTGCGGCACGCGCGGGCGGCGCTGGTCAAGTCGGGCACCTCGACGCTCGAGGCCGCCCTCGAGGGCACGCCGTTCGTGACCGTCTACCGCACGCACCCGGTGACCTTCGCCCTCGCGCGGCGGGTGGTGCGTGTGCCCCACATCGCGCTCGCGAACCTGGTGGCGGGTGAGGCCGTGGTGCCCGAGGTGCTCCAGGGCGAGGCGACCCCCCACCGGCTGGTCGAGGAATTGCGAACGATTCTGGACGACGGGCCCGCCCGGCGCCGTCAGATCGAGGGGCTCGCGGGGGTGCGGGCCGCGCTCGGCGAACCTGGCGCCGCCGATCGGGTCGCCGGGCTGATCGAAGACGTGCTCGGCGAGCGTCGGCCGTGAAGGATCTGCGTTTCCGCGCGGCGGGCGTGCTCGGCCTCGGACTGGTCGGTGGGCTGTTCACCACGACCCGGGCGCGCAGGACAGGGCAGGAGGGCTATCAGGTGCTACACGAGGCCGGCCAGCGCGTGCTCTTCGTGTTCTGGCACCAACAGCTTCTGCCGCTCGTGCACTACCACCGCGGCGAGGGCATCGTGGTGCTGGTGAGCGAGCACGCCGACGGCGAGTACATCACCCGTGTGATCTTGCGACACGGGTTCGGTGTGGCGCGCGGGTCGTCGACCCGGGGTGGCAGCCGCGGGCTGCGCGAACTCGTGCGCGCGGCGCGCGAAGGGCGCGACCTGGCCGTGACCCCCGACGGTCCGCGGGGGCCCGCGCGCGTGTTCAAGCCGGGCGCGCTGGTCGCGGCGCGCCTCACGGGGCTGCCCGTGGTGCCCCTCGCGGTGGCGGCGAGCGACGCCTGGCACGCCGACTCGTGGGACGACTTCATGATTCCGAAGCCGCTCGCCCGCATCGGCATCGCGTACGGAGAACCTACCGAGGTGCCCCGCGACGCCGACGACCCCACGGTCGAGGCGCTGGCGGCCGGCATGCAGACCCGCCTCGAAGAACTCGAAGCCGAGGCGGCCGAGCTGGTGCGGCGGTGGCCGGCACGCGAGGACTCGCGGTGAGCGACGGCTTCGAGGCCCGCGTGCGCGCCTGGTGGCGGGGCGAGGGCGGCCTGTGGGGGGGGCTCGCCTCGGTGCTGGCGGCCGGACCCGCGCTCCTCTTCGGCGCCGTGGTGCGCGTCCGGAACGCGCTCTACGACCGGGGCTGGCTGCCCGCGAGGCGGGCGCCCCTTCCGGTCGTGTCGGTCGGCAACCTGACGGTGGGGGGCACCGGCAAGACCCCCGTGGCCGCGTGGATCGTGCGCCGGCTTTCCGAGCGGGGGCACCGCCCGGCGCTGGTGAGCCGCGGTTACGGGCGCGACGAGCTCGCGCTGCACGGCCGATGGAATCCGGCCGTTCCGGTGGTCGCGTCGCCCGACCGCGCAGGGGCCGCCCGCGAGGCGGCCCGCCGCGGCGCCGACGTCGCGGTGCTGGATGACGGTTTTCAGCACCGACGCCTCGCGCGCGACGCCGACGTGGTGCTGCTTGCGGCCGAGGAACGGTTTCCGGGGCGGATGTTGCCGGCCGGACCCTACCGCGAGCCGTCCCGCGCGCTCCGGCGCGCGGACCTGATCGTGGTGACCCGCAAGGCCGCCCCCGAGTCGGCGGCAGTCCGGCTCGCCGAAGCGGTCGAGGCCGCCTGGCCCGAGACCCCGGTGGCGCGGGCGGCGCTCCTGCCCGACGGGTGGCGCACGCTCGACGGGCTCGACGCGCCCCCGCCCGAGCCCCCCGTGCTGGTCGCCACGGCCGTAGGAGACCCCGCGAGCGTGGGCGCGTCGGTGCGGGCCGCGCTCGCCTCGACCGTGGCTCCCGGGCGCAAGGTTCCCGAGGTCGCGCTCGCGCCCTACCCGGACCACCACGACTTCAGC
>CBFGQV010000141.1:0-7112 GCA_965651045.1 uncultured bacterium | reverse complement strand
GGCGCGGGTGAGCAGAACGCTCGGTATTACCCGCCGAACGGAACGTTCAGCGCGGCGCCGAAGATCACGCGGCCGCCCGACGACTCGGTGTCGAAGGTCGCGCCCTCGCCCTCGGCCTCGCCGAACCAGTGGTGCTGGTAGCGGCCGTGCACGTCGATCCAGACGCCACCGGCGCGGAACATGACGCCCGCGGTGCCGCCGGCCGATGCGCCGGAGATGGCGTAGTCGACGATGCCCTCGTCGAACGAGAGGCGGCCCCAGCCCGCGCGCACGTCGACGTACGGACGCGCGCTCTCACCGTAGCCCAGCCCGACACGGGCCACGCCCATGAGGTCGAGCATCGATCCGTCGGCGTCGCCCTCGGTCGAGACGCCGCTCCACCCGGCCTCGAAGCCCAGGAACGAGATCGGGCCCATCGGGAACAGCAGTCCCCCGCTCACGCCCATGGCGTTGTCGAGCCCCTCGAGGTCGTCGCCCGTGAACGACGCCGTGTAGTCGCCGCCGATGGTGAGCATGGTCTGCTGCGCGGCCGCCGGCGCCGCGGTGAGCACGCCGAGCGCGAGAGTGGTCGCTGCGAGACGTCGTATGTTCATGATCGTTCTCCTTGGCATTCGAACAAATGTGGACACCACGGTGAGCCAAGGTTGCAGGAGGCGTGCCAGCCCTCTCGTGGCGCGGCACGGGGCGCTTGCGCGTGCGGCCTGCGGGCGCCGAACTTCGAGAAGTACAAGACGATCTCAACCGGAGACCTTCATGGCCAATCAGGTCGTGGCCCGCTTCAAGGACGGCCGGGTGCTCAAGGGCACCAGCCTCGACATCGATCCGAACAAGCCGACCTTCCACGTGCGGGCGCCCGGAACGGCCGCCGAGCAGGTGCGCCTCGAAGACCTCAAGGCGCTCTTCTTCGTGCGCTCGCTCGAGGGGGATCCCCAGCGCGACGACGCCACCGAAGCCGATCCCGGCGACCCCAGGCTAAGGGGCTCGACGCTCGTCGAGCTGACCTTCGCCGACGGCGAGCGCATCGTGGGCATGACGAACCGGTATCCCCCGAACCGCGCCTACTTCTACGTGGTGCCGGTCGACGCCGCCAGCAACAACGTGCGCATTCTGATCAACCGCGCGGCGGTGACGGAGCACCGGGCGCTGTTATAGCCGATCTCGCGCTCTCCTCGATACCCACAACTCACCGAGGGCTGAGCATGGGGAGGCAACGTGCCTACACACCCATCCAGAACAGCGAGGAGCCTAAGAGGGACCCGGTAGTGTCCGGGCCCTCCCCGGTCGGCGAGCTGGTTTCGACGGGCCAGGGAAGGCCCAAACGAGGATCAATGCTCCCGATTCGTGAGCCTGACGCTCACCACTGCCCATTGCCTCCCGACACGCTCCAAGGTGACGAGATACTCATTCAGGTACGCGTCCGCCGCGTCCAGTACGAACACGGCTGCCCTGTCCTGCCTGAGCACAGGCCGGGTCAGAGCAAGAATCCTCGGCACGGAGCCTCCACTGACACATTCGTCGGGACGCCCGCACACATCGAGCTGCGGAACCAACTCAGCCGCCTCACTCAGGGCTGCCACGGGCTCCGTTTCGAAGGCCACATCACCTTGGCCCGGATACATGGGTAGACCTTCGCGCTTGTTCAGGAACCGCTCGAAGACCGCAACGGTAGGGGATGGAAGCATCACCGCACCAAGGCCCACGTCGTCTCCGTCGAGCACCGCGTCAATCACGGCCCTAAGCATCTGGGCGTCTTCCGCACTCGCTTCCGGAGCGCATCCGGCTCCGGCAAACCCCACGACGAGCATCGAGACGAGACCAAGGACTCTCGCAACCAAGGCAACTAGCCCCTGTCAAGCGGCTGAAACCCACAAGCGATCACCAGATGATCAATTGGGGCGCCGTGGGAGAGCCCCATTAGGTGCCCGAGTTCATGGACCATCGTCCTGCCCCAGTCTACCGGTGGGTCGCCTGCTTCCCTGCCGACTCCTGACCACATATGTATGTAGCCATCCTCGGGGTGCCCGTAGGTTGGTAAGCCACTCCATCCCGGAGCGACCCTTGCATCCCAGATCTTGAACGTCGCGTTCCGCAAGCCTGAGATAACCGACGCCGGACAGGTCTCGAGCAATTCCATGGACTCGATAATCTCTTGGATGACCGGAGCTTCATGAAGATTAGGGTCACGTGACTCGCAAACGTATCCAGCGGTGATCCACCTCCTCCGACATTCCTCTTCGAATGACGAGTCAGGCGGGTAGCCTTCTTCCGACGACGGATGAATGTATCCAGTTCCATCACCACCTCCGCCTCCACCGGTCGTGCCGGTATCTCCGCCGCCTCCCCCGGTCTCACAGCTATTGGACCTCATGGTGCCGTCGAGGCCACTGGGTATCTCCGATTCGACACATGGGTCATCGCAGGAGAAGTCGAGCTCTTCGTATGGGTCGCACTCGTCGGGTTCTTCGCGGTCCACCGTCACACCAACACCTTCGGTATCGCAACTCCATATCTCGGTCACAGGGTCGTAGCAGTCACGCTCAACCCTGGTGTTGGGAATCCCGAACAGGGTGTACATCGCGTTGATCGCGTCCTCGGTGTCGGGAATCCAGCATCGAAGATAGGAGACCATGCCCCCACCGTCTCTTGAGAAGGTACGTACCGTGAACGACGTACGTTCCCTCGATGAGGCCTCCTGCATTCCCAACTTCACGAGATCGAGAGGCTTCCGCTGTATCGGAGGCGTGTTCGTCGGACGTATGAACAGGCACCGGTAGTACGGCCCTTCACCTGACGTCGAGAGGAGGTTTGAGCCCACCAACACCGGTCCCGTCATCTCCGGCTCGGTCGGTCCGTCGCTACATGCAGCCGCGACGATCACCACCATCACCAACGAAAGCAGCAGCCTCATCTCATCCCTCCCTTAAGCGCGTCGAAGTAAACGGCTGGTAAGGCAAGAGCACGGCTGCTGCGACCAAACGCGCAATAGTATTTGTATAAACTACTGGACCGTCGGGACTTACACGTTCGCTGCCTTGTCCCGGATGGACCTGATAAGGAACGCGCCGACGATGGCGACGGCTCTTAGCCAAGAGGCGCCCGGACGTGAGCAGTCCAACGTCCGTCTCGCACTCGACTCGCCTCTACGCCAGCACCCCCCGCAGATATCGCCCGGTCACACTCTCGGGCACCTGCGCGACCTCTTCGGGACGGCCGGCCGCGACGATGCGCCCCCCGTCCCGCCCGGCCCCGGGGCCCAGATCGACCACCCAGTCGGCGACTTTGATCAGGTCGAGGTTGTGCTCGATGACGAGCACGGTGTGCCCGGCCTCGACCAGGCGATCGAGCACGCGCACCAGCTTCTTCACGTCTTCTCCGGCGAGGCCGGTGGTCGGCTCGTCGAGCAGATAGAGCTTCCGGCCCTTCCGCCCCGACGCCCCCGCGAGCTCGCGCGCGATCTTGAGACGCTGGGCCTCACCCCCGCTCAGCGTGGTCGCGGGCTGTCCGAGCCGCAGGTACCCGAGCCCCACCTGCTGCAGGTGCCAGAGCGTCTGGCCGAGCCGATCTTCCTTCAAGAAGAACCGGATCGCCTCGTCGATGGTCAGCTCGAGCACCTGCGCCACGTCGAGCCCGCGGTACGTGACCTCGAGCGTGGCGGGTTTGTAGCGCCGCCCCTGACAGACGTCGCAGGGAACGTACACGTCGGCCATGAAGACCATCTCGATCTCGATCTGGCCCGCGCCTTTGCACGCTTCGCAGCGCCCGCCCGTCGTGTTGAACGAGAAGGTGCCCGGCTCGTAACCACGCTGCTTCGAGAGCGGCTGCTCGGCGAAGATGCGCCGCACCTCGTCCCACGCCTTGATGTAGGTCACCGGGTTCGAGCGCGGGGTGCGCCCGATCGGGCTCTGGTCGACGAGCACGGCCTCGGACAGTCGGCTCGCGCCCTCCAGCGCGCGATACGCGCCGACCGCTTCGCCCAGATGCTCCTTGGCCGAGGTCTCACCCCCGCCGAGCTCCTGTTCGAGCGCGCGGTAGAGCACGTCGTGCACGAGGGTGCTCTTCCCCGAACCCGACACGCCGGTGACCACCGTGAGCGTGTTCAGGGGGATCTCCAGATCGACCTCGTCGACGTTGTGCAGACGGGCGCCGCGCAGGTTGAGCCACCCCGCCGAGACCGGCCGGCGCTTGCCCGGCACCTCGATCGCGCTCCGCCCCGACAGGTAGCGGCCCGTCGCGGTTTCGGCGCCCTCGAGCGCCGAGGGCGTGCCCTGAAAGACGACCTCACCCCCGCGCTCGCCCGAAGCGGGCCCGAGTTCGAGCACCTCGTCGGCGATGCGGATCGCGGCCGAATCGTGCTCGACCACGACCACCGTGTTGCCGCCGTCCCGGAGCCGCGTGAGAAGGGAGAGCAGCGCGTCGGTGTCGCGCGGGTGGAGCCCCACCGTGGGTTCGTCGAGCACGTAGAGCGTGTCGACCAGCGACGACCCGAGCGAGTTGGCCAGGTTGATGCGCTGGGCTTCGCCTCCCGAGAGCGTGCGCGTCTGCCGCTCGAGCGTCAGGTACCCGAGCCCGACCTCGACCAGGAATCCCACCCGCGCCCGCAGTTCACGCAGCACGGTCTCGGCGATGCGGGCCTCCATCTCGCCGAGGGTCAGGCCGTCGAACCACGCGCGCAGCTCGTCGAGCGGCTTCTCACCGACCTCGGCGATCGTGGCGCCCCCCACGCGCACCCGGAGCGCCTCGGGGCGCACCCTCGCCCCGCCGCAGGTCCGGCACGTCACCGGGCTCTGGTACTGCCGTAGGAAGACGCGAATGTACTGCTTGTAGCGCTTCTTCTCGCGGCTCTTCATGAAGGGGATCACCCCCTTGAACCCCTTCGTGCCGTGCAGCACCGCGTCGCGGAAGTCTTCGGGCAGCTCCGACCACGGGCGATAGAGCGAGACACCCTCCTGGTTCGCGAAGGCGCGCAGCTTGTCACGCTCCTTGCCGTACCGCGGCTTGGTCCAGGGGTCGACCGCGCCCTCGTCGAGCGAGCGCTCGTGGCTCGGCACGATCAGGTCGAGGTCGTACTCGAGCGTGGCACCGAAGCCCGTGCAGGTCGGGCACGAGCCGTAGGGGTTGTTGAACGAGAAGAGCTGCGGCGTCGGCTCGAGGAAGGCGACCTCGGGGTGCTCGGGACAGCGGAAGTGCTGCGTGAAGGCGAGCCTGCGCTCGTGCCCGCCCTGCTCACGCACCAGAACGAGGCACTCGCCCTCGCCTTCGGTGAAGCACGTCTGCACCGAGTCGGCGAGGCGCTCGGCCAGGCCTTCCTGCCCGATTCCGAGACGGTCGACGACCACGAGCAGTTCGCCGGTGTCGGCGAGATCGAGCCCCACCACGCCCGGGTCCTCGACCCCTTCGTCGCCCAGATCGACCGGGACCCCGTCGGCGAGCAAGCGCACGAAGCCCATCGCCTGCAGGTTCTCGACGAGCTGCCGGTGCTCGATGCGCTCGCTCAGCACCAGCGGAAACGCGACCATGAAGCGCGTGCCCTCGGGCAGTTCGAGCACCCGGTCCACCACCTCGCCCACCGTGTCGGGTTTCACCCGCCGGTCGCACTCGGGGCAGTGTGTGTGCCCGACCCGCGCCCAGAGCAGGCGCATGTAGTCGTGCACCTCGGTCGCCGTGCCCACCGTCGAGCGGCTGGTGCGGGTGGGGTTCTTCTGCTCGATGGCGACCGCGGGCGCGATGCCCTCGATGCGGTCGACGTCGGGCTTCTCCATGCGCTCGAGGAACTGCTTGGCGTAGGTCGAGAGCGACTCGACGTAGCGCCGCTGGCCTTCGGCGAAGAGGGTGTCGAGCGCCAGCGACGACTTGCCCGATCCGGACGGTCCGGTCACCACCGTCAACGCGCGGCGGCGCAGATCGACGTCCAGATTCTTGAGGTTGTGCTGCCGCGCCCCGCGTATGCGGATGAACTCGTCCATAGCTCGGAGCAGACCCCTGGGCCGAACCCGAGTTCCGGCGATCCGGACAAGGGCGGGCCGTCTTACGAGTGGGCCGGGGTTGACGGCGCGCGACCGTCGGTCGAGCTTTCCCGACATGAACGGCAACCAGCGGCATCATCGGCACCATCACCGCCATCACGGCGCCTCGACGGGCACCGTGGACGCGGAGGTGTGCGCCTAGAGCGCTCGCGCCTTCAGCGACTTCCACGCCGCGGCCCGTCCCGATGTTCGGACGGGCCGCGGCTTTTTTTGTCCTCACAAGACCTTCCATGCTACGCATCGCACTTCCCAACAAGGGCAGGCTCTCCGAGCAGGCGCTCGAGCTCTTCGAGACCGCCGGGCTCCGCGCCGAGTTCAGCTCGGACCGGGCGCTGGTCGCCCAGCTCGGCCCCGACTTCCAGGCCATCTTCGTGCGCGCCTCCGACGTGCCCGAGTTCGTCGCCGACGGCGCAGCCGACGTGGGCGTCACGGGGGCGGACCTCGTGGCCGAGAGCGGGCGCGACGTCGAAGAACTGCTCGATCTCGGCTTCGGGCGATGCCGGCTCGCGATCGCGGTGCCCGAGTCGAGTGCGATCCGGGAAGCGGGCGACGTGCCGGAGGGGTGCCGCGTCGCGACCTCGTTTCCGCGCCTCACGCGCGCGTTCTTCGAGGCCCGCGGGGTGGCGGTCGACATCGCGCCGGTGAGCGGGGCGGCCGAGATCGCGCCGCACCTGGGCGTGGCGGACGTGATCGTGGACCTCGTGTCGACCGGCTCGACGCTCCGGGTGAACAAGCTCCGCGAGGTCGGCACCGTGCTCGAGTCGACGGCTCGGGTCGTGGCGAGCCGCGCGAGCCGCGACGACCCGGCGCGGCGGCGCGCGACCGACGAGCTCGTCATGGCGCTCGAATCGGTGCTCCGCGCCCGCGCGCGGCGCTACCTGATGGCCAACGTGCCCCGGGCGCGGCTGGCCGAGGTCAAAGAGGTGCTGCCGGGCATCAACGGCCCGACGATCGTCGAGGTCGAGGACTCGGGCACCTGGGTGGCCGCGCACGCGGTGGTGGACGCCGACCGCGTCTACCAGACCATCGCCCGCCTCAAGGCGCTCGGTGCCGAGGGCATACTGGTTACCCGCATCGAGCGGTTGATGC
>CBFGQV010000140.1:0-7195 GCA_965651045.1 uncultured bacterium | reverse complement strand
AACCCCTTCGACGCCGATGAGCGGGAATGGTGGACGCCCTGACCCGGGAGCACGTGGCGCTTCTGCGCCTTCTGGCGATCGAAGGCGTGGGACCCCACCGCCTGCGGGCGGCGGTGGTCGCGATCGGCTCGGCGGAAGCGGTGCTCGCGCTCCCGGCCGGCGAACGCGCCGAGGCGCTCGGTGTGCCGGACGCCGAGCCGGGGGCGGAGGAGGCCGCGCTGGGGGTGCTCGCCAGGTGTCGCCGCGCCGGCGTTCGGGTCCTGGGGTGGCACGAGGCGGCGTACCCGGACCGGTTGCTCCACCTCTCCGACCCCCCGCCGCTCCTCTATCTGCTCGGTGACGCCGCGCGGCTGAGCGACGTGCAGGTCGCGGTGGTCGGCGCGCGGCGGGCGACCGCCTATGGCCGGCGGGTCGCGCGAGACCTCGGGCGCGCGCTGGCCGAGGCGGGGGTCACCGTCCTGAGCGGCATGGCCCTCGGCATCGACGGCGCGGCTCATCTGGGGGCGCTCGAGGCCGGGGGTGCGAGCAACGCGGTACTGGCGTCGGGTCCCGAGCGCGCGTCTCCCCGGCAGCACGCGAGGCTCCACCGGTGGCTCGTGCGGCGGGGCGCCGTGGCCAGCGAACACCCGCCCGGGACGCCCTCGCTGGCGCACCATTTCCCGGTGCGGAACCGATTGATGTCGGCCCTCGCGCAAGCCGTCGTCGTGGTCGAGGCGGCGCGCCGGAGTGGAGCGCTGATCACCGCGCGCGAGGCGAACGACCTCGGCCGTGACGTGTTCGCGGTGCCGGGGCCGATCGACCGACCGTCGAGCGAAGGCGCCAACCTGCTGCTCACCGACGGAGCTTCGCTGGCCCTCGACCCCGGGGTCGTGCTGCGGGCGATCGGGCACTCGCCCGAGGCCGACGACGCGCCCGCGGCGCAGGGTCCCGAGGGCGATCCGGTCGCGGGGGGAATCTGGCGGGCGATCGGCCCGGCGGGGACAACCGTCGACGAGATCGGGCGGCGGACCGGGCTCGCACCGGAGCGGGTGCTCGCGAAGCTCACCCGGCTCGAACTCGACGGGTGGGTCGAAACGCGCGCGGGGGGGGGCGTGCGCCGCCGCGCGGTCCCGCTCGACGTCGACCCGCCACGCGTGCTCACGGGCCGAACGGCCTCCGAACGGTGAGTTCGGCCGGGCGACGAGGCGCGCCTCGCGAGGTCGACGCCGTGTATGTGCACGCGCCGTTCTGTGCGCGCCGTTGCGTGTACTGCGACTTCGCCGTGGACGTGCAGCGCCAACCCCCGCTCGCGCCCTGGCTCGAGGCGCTGGGCGGAGAGCTCGGGGCGCTCGAGCGCGAGGGCGTGGCGGCGCTGGCCGAGTGCCTCGACACGCTCTACGTAGGCGGGGGTACGCCCTCGCTTCTCGGGGCCGACGCCATGGCGGGGCTGGCGGGGGTCGTCGGACCCGAGCGGATCACCGACGCTACCGAGTGGACCGCAGAGGCCAACCCCGAGAGCTTCACGGGCGAGGTGGCGCGGGGGTGGCGGCGTGCGGGGGTCGGGCGTCTGAGCCTGGGCACGCAATCGTTCGACGAGCGCGTACTTCGCTGGATGGGCCGGCTGCACGGACCTTCGGGCTCGGACGAGGCCGTCCGGGCCGCGCGCGAGGCAGGCATCGAGAACGTGAGCGTGGACCTGATCTTCGGGCTTCCGCCGGAGCTCGAACGCGATCTCGCGCGCGACCTCGACCACATGCTCGCGCTCGACGTGCCCCACGTAAGCCTCTATGGGCTGACCGCCGAACCCGCCACCCGGCTCGGGCGCGACGTGGCCGCCGGGCAGACCGCCATGCCCGACGACGAACGCTACGCCGACGAGTACCTGTACGCCGTCGACCGGCTCACCGCGGCCGGCTACGAAGCCTACGAGGTGTCGAACTTCGCGCGCCCCGGATACCGGTCGCGGCACAACCGTCACTACTGGAGCGGGCGCGCCTATCTGGGGCTCGGCAACAGCGCCCACGGCTTCCTTCCGCCCGAACGCCGCTGGAACCTGCGCGACTGGCATGCGTACGCCTCGTCCGTCGCCGCGGGGCGTCTTCCCGTCGCCGAACGCGAACAGGTGACGGACACCGCCGCGCGGCTCGAACGCGTCTGGTTGGGGCTCCGCACCGACGAGGGGATTCTCCACGCGACGCTCGACACGGCGCGTGCGCGTGCGCTGGTGGCGCGGTGGCGGTCGGAGGGGTTGGCGAGCGGCGGTGGGGATCGCGTGGTGCTCACGCCGCGCGGCTGGTTGCTCCTGGACAGGCTCGCCGTGGAGCTCGACGACGCGCTCGACGAACCTTCCGAAGCCGGCGCGGCGCACCCCGATTGAGCCGCGCTCGCCCGGTCCACCCGGTGCCGTGCGGCATTGACGCCTCGTTCCTGCGCGGTCGATCTTCGAGGGAGTCGGCGGAGCGCCGACCCCGGTGACGGACCCGAGGTACCCATGACGAATCGCCCAACGAGCAATGAACCGGAGCGGGCCACCGACCTCACGGAGCGTGAGCGCCAGGTGCTCGAGGCGGTCGTGCGCACGTACGTCGACACCGCCGAGCCGGCGGGGTCTCGCACGGTCTCGCGCAATTTCGAGCTCGGGGTCTCGGCCGCCACCGTACGCAACACGATGAGCGACCTCGAAGACAAGGGCTACCTCTTCCACCCACACACCTCGGCGGGTCGCGTTCCCACCGACCTGGCCTACCGTTTCTACGTCGACCAGGTCATTCGACCGACCCCGCTCACCGACATCGAGCGGGCCACGCTGCTGCAGGAACTGGAAGCGTCGCACAGCTCGGCGGTCGAGCGGCTCGTGCGGAGGGCGACCCGGGCGCTGAGCGTGCTCTCGTTCGAGCTCGGGCTGGCGGTGGCGCCGCGGCTGGACGACGCCGTTCTGGAGAAGCTGGAACTGATCCAGGTGTCGGGCGAGAAGATCCTGCTGGTGGCGACGATCCGGTCGGGAATGGTTCGGACCGTCTACATGGACCTGCCGGGCGCGGTGCCCCAGGACACGCTCGTCACGCTGACCATGATCCTGAACGAGCGGTTGGCCGGGCTCTCGCTCCGCGAGATCCGCCAGACGCTCCCGGACCGACTGCGTGACTCGGCGACCGACGAGGGCACCACCGAGCTGCTCAACATCTTCATGCAGTCGGGGGCCGAGCTCTTCGACTGGGCCCGTTTTGACGGATCGGACGTGCACATCGGGCAGACGAGCGTGCTCGCGTCGCAGCCCGAGTTCACGACGGGCGAGAGGCTCAAAGGCCTGATCGAGCTGACCGAGCGCCGCGACCTGCTCGGCGAGGTGCTGGCCACCCGCGAACACGGCGGCGGCCTCAAGATCACGATCGGGGGTGAGCATACCTCCGAAGAGCTCTTGGACTTCACGCTGGTCACGGCCGAGTACCGCGCGGGCGGACTCAAAGGCGTGATCGGCGTGATCGGGCCGACCCGGATGCCCTACGAGAAGGTCATCGCGATCGTGGACCACACGTCGCGCCTGGTGACCGACCTCCTGACCCCCTGACGATGTGACGATGGCGGACTACTACCAGCTCCTCGGCGTGGCGCGCGACGCCGACGCCGAGGAGATCAAGAAGGCATATCGAAAGCTCGCGCTGAAGTATCACCCGGACCGTAACGAGGGCTCGAAGGAGTCGGAGGAACGGTTCAAGGAGATCACGCAGGCGTACGAGGTGCTCCGGGACCCGGAGAAGCGCCAACTCTACGACCGGTACGGAGAGCAGGGGCTGAAGGGCCCTGGGGCCGGCCAGGGATTTCAGGGCTTCGACTTCGCCGACGCGCTCGAGGTCTTCATGCGCGACTTCGGCGGGTTCGGCGGTCTGGGCGATCTGTTCGGGCAGCGCGGTGGCCGCCGGTCCGGCCCTCGGAAGGGACAGACCTTGCAGGTTCGACTTCCGATCACCCTGGCCGAGGTCGTCACCGGTGTCACCCGCACGCTCGAAGTGGCCGTGCTCGAGACCTGTGACCGCTGCGACGGCAGCGGCGCCGCCGAGGGAGCCGCGCCGGCGGTTTGCCCGGTGTGCGGCGGAGCCGGCGAGGAGCGCGTGATCCACAACGGCATGATGGGCCGTATGGTGGCCGTCCAACCGTGCCGGCGTTGCGGCGGGGAAGGGCGCATCATCGAACGCCCCTGCGAGCGGTGCCACGGTGAGGGCCGCGTACGTTCGCGCCGCAAGGTCTCGGTCGAGGTTCCGCCCGGCGTGAGCTCCGAGAACTACATCACCCTGCGCGGGCAGGGAAACGCCGGCCCTCGCGGGGGACCGGCGGGAGATATCGTCGTCCTGCTCGACGTTCAGGACGACCCGCGTTTCGTGCGCGACGGGTCGAACCTGCTCGTGGAACGCGCCGTGACCTTCGCGCAGGCCGCGCTCGGAGACGAGATCGAGGTGCCGACCGTCGAGGGTGCCGTTCGCCTGTCGGTGCCCGCCGGGACGCAGTCCGGTGTCGTGCTCCGGCTCCGTGGGCAGGGGCTGCCCGAATTGCAGAGCCGGGGGCGTGGCGATCTGCTCGTGCGTGTTCGGGTCTACACCCCCGAGAAGCTTTCGGCCGAGCAGGAAGCCGCGCTTCGTCGGCTCCGCGAGGTCGAGGACGCCGCGCCGGAGAACACGGGCGGCGCCCACAACAAGGGCTTCTGGTCGAGGGTCAAGGAGGCCTTCACGGCCGGATGACCGCGCCCTCCGAGTGGCTCGTCGTCGAGGCCCGCGCAGGGGCGACGGGCGACGGGCCGGAGACGTTGGACGCGGCCGCCTCGGAGCTCGCCGACGCGCTGCTCGCGCTCGGGGGGCGGGCGGTACGCGAGGTCGATGGGTGGCTCGAGACCCATCTGCCGGTGGCCGAGCCCGGCGCCCAGGGCGCGGTCGAGATCGCGGCCCGGCTCCGTGCGCTGTCGGGACTCGCGCAGGTCGAGGTCCGGACGCGCGTTCAGCCCCACGAGGACTGGGCGGAGCTCTGGAAGCGCGGACTGGAGCCGCGCCGCGTGGGTGAGCGCTTCGTGATCACCCCGAGTTGGTGCATGCCTTCGACAGGGCCCGACGATGAAGTGCTGGTCCTCGACCCGGGCATGGCGTTCGGCAACGCGGAGCACGGCACCACCCGCGGCTGTCTGCGCCTGCTCGAGAAGGCGGTGCGCCCCGGCGCGTGCGTGCTCGATGTCGGAAGCGGCTCGGGCGTGCTGGCGATCGCGGCGGCGCGGCTCGGGGCCGAGCGGGTGGTCGCGCTCGAGTACGACGAATGGGCGATCGGGGCCGCCCGCGAGAACCTGCGCGCGAACGCCGCCGAGAGCAGGGTCGAGCTGCGTCAGGCGCTCGCCGACGTGCCCACGCTCGCGCGCGAGGGGCCCGTCGACGGCGTGGTCGCGAACATCGAAGTGGGCGTGCTGGCGCCCCTGATGCCGGGTTTCCGGGCGGCACTGCGTTCGGGGGGTTGGCTGATCCTGAGTGGCATTCTCGACACCCAGCTCGACGACCTTCTCGACGAGGCGACCCCGCATGGCTTCACGACGATCGAGATCGACGCCGACGGCGAATGGCGAAGCGCGCTGCTCCGGTGCTGACCGGTCAGATGGTGCTCAGTTCTTTCAGCATGCAGAACCACCGCACCCGCTCCATGGGCGACACCGGCTCGGTGCGCGTCGCGAGGCGGGCAAGGCTCTGGCCGACGCGCCGTTCCAGCCCGTCCGCCCGGCCCGGGGGCGACGCCGCAGCCGAGAACAGGTGAGGCACCTCGACCCGGATCACGGTGAGGTCGCCGGGTTCGCACACCGCCGGGGAGCCGTCCCGGAGGCTCCGGAGCGGGCCCCGGAGCGGATCGAGGACACGAAACCGGGGGTCCAGCCGGAGCGCACGGAGAAGCACCCATTCGGTCACCGCACACCCGTCGGCGCGCAGGAGCCGGACCACCGTCGACAGCGTGGCGACGGTCTGTCCGGGGCGGTCCAGGACGCGGCAGGCGCGGTCCGGCAGGCTCTCCATGGTGCTTCCTCCGAGGCTGGGTCGGCGGGTGGTACGGCGCAGGCGGCGCGGGGGAACACGCCCCAAAGTGGGGCGCCGGTGTGCGCGCGGCCATGGCTCGTTGGGACACGGCCGTACATCGCCAGTGCCGGTTGCACGGCGCCCCGTCGAACATGAGCTTGACCGCGACCGACCCACTCACGACACAGTTCCCAGACCTTCGGAGCCCGCATGCACCCGCCGGACCCGCAATGCATCTTCTGCCGCATCGTGCGCGGAGAGATTCCGTCGCAGAAGGTGCACGAAACCGATGACGTCGTCGCCTTCCGCGACGTGGATCCCAAGGCTCCCACGCACGTGCTGGTGGTGCCCCGAGCCCACGTGACCTCGCTCGAGGCCTTGGACGACGAGACACTCGGCGGGCGGCTGCTCGCGGCCGTCCGGGCGATCGCCCGTGACGAGGGGCTCGAGGGCGGGTGGAGACTCGTCACCAACGTGGGACCCGACGGGGGTCAGTCGGTGCACCATCTGCACTTCCATCTGCTCGGCGGGCGGGCGCTCTCCTGGCCGCCGGGCTGACGATCGACCTCTGCGCCCCGCGCGCTCGTTGACCCCCCGGGGGCGCTCGGGTAGCTTTCGGCCCGTTCCCCGAACCGCGCCGAAGACGTGAGCACGCAGCTGAAGGAACGCCTCCAGGGCGATCTGAACCAGGCCCGGCGGGACCGCGACCGGGCCCGCACGCTCCTGCTGTCCACCACCCTCTCCGAGATCCGCAACCGCGAGATCGAGGTGGGACACGAACTCACCGACGACGAGGTGATCGAAGTCCTCGCGCGGGCCATCAAGCAACGCCGTGACGCGGCGGACCAGATGCGCCAGGGCGGGCGGCCCGAACTCGCCGAGCGCGAAGAGGCGGAAGCGGCGGGGCTCACCGGGTACCTTCCCGAGCCCTACACGGAAGCCGAGGTCCGGGGCTTCGTTCGCGAGCTCGTCGACGAGGGCGTCACCCAGATGGGCGCCCTCATGGGACGCCTCATGCCCCGTCTGAAGGGGCGCTTCGACGGCAAGGAGGCGAGTCGGATCGTGCGGGAGGAACTGTCGGCGTGATCGCCCGGGGGGTCCGGTGAACGCCCACGCCCTCGAGGTGCTGGAGCTGGACCGGGCTCTCGCGCTCGTCGCCGAGCGCGCCACGAGCGATCTCG
>CBFGQV010000139.1:0-7234 GCA_965651045.1 uncultured bacterium | reverse complement strand
CCGACCGGACTCGTGAGGCCACTGACTCCGATGCCGCGGTAGATCTGCCATCCCCACGACACGAAGAATAGGCCCACCCCCGCGATCGCGAGTCCGAGCAGCGCCCACCAACCCTTTCCCGGCCGGGAGAGGATCGCGAGCACGTCCCGGTTGACGTCGTCGTACCGCTCGACGTCCGGGTGGGTCAGTGCCCCCCGCCTCTGGGATTCCGTCAACGTCGCCATGTTCGACTCTGGATCTCTCTCCGGTCGGTCATGCCTGCGTCACGTCCGGGCGCACCCGGATCAGTGACCGGCCTCGGCCACCTCGTGCAAGGTGACCTTCTTCAGGTAGTTCACCGCGGGCTGCGTGTTGATCAGCTCGTCGAGCACGCGGTAGGTCCGCTCGTTCTGAATGATCTGCGCCACGCGCGACGACGCATCACGCGCGTTGCCGAAGACGATCGCCTCGGCCGGGCAGCTCTGCTGGCACGCCGGCACCACTTCGCCGTCGTTCACGGCGCGCCCGCCCTCGAGCGCGGCCAGGTTCTGGGCCTCACGAATGCGCTGCACGCAGAACGAGCACTTCTCCATGACGCCGTTCTCGCGCACGGTCACGTCGGGGTTCCAGGCCCAGTTCATGGGCTCCGGCACGTCCGTGTACGTGTACCAGTTGAACACGCGCACCTTGTAGGGGCAGTTGTTCGCGCAGTAGCGGGTGCCCACGCAACGGTTGTAGACCTGGCCGTTCAGTCCGTCGGGCGTGTGGTACGCCGCGAACACCGGGCAGACCGGCTCGCAGGGCGCGTTGCCGCAGTGCTGGCAGAGCATCGGCAGGTGCCGCACGTCGACGGGCCCGGCGTGGGTCGCGTCGACCGTCTCGTAATAGCGCTCGATGCGGATCCACGCGAGGTCGCGGCCCATGCGCACCTGGTCTTCGCCGACCCAGGGCACGTTGTTCTCGGACTGGCACGCCACCACGCACGCCGAGCAGCCGGTGCACTTGTCCAGGTCGATCGCCATCGCCCAGCGGGGCGTCGCGTCGGGGTCCGAGTAGTCGCCGTACTGCGCGCCCGGAAGCGGGAACGCGGCCGGATCGCCCTCGGTCTCGACCGGCACGAAGCCGCCGCCGAGCTGGAGCTCCTGGAGCGGTCCGTGTCCACCCTCTTCGCCGTGATCCCCCTCGTCGGCGTGACCGAGCGCGGAGAGCGCCACGGCGGGCGCGATGTTGCGGTCGTGCTGCGTGTCGGCACCGGCGATCGTGGCGAGCCGTATGCGCTCGCCCGTCGGCTCGAGCGAGACCCGTGTGGCCAGGTGCACGAGGCCGCCCGACGGCTGCTCGGCGAGCGCCGGCAGCAGCGCCATCGGGTTCACGCCGTTGCCCCCGGCCCAGCGGCCCGTCGTGCGCCCGCTGCCCATGGCCAGCGCCACGGTGTCTTCGCGGATGCCCGGGTAGACCCAGACCGGCACCTCGAGCTCGCCGTGCGGCGAGGCCACGCGCACGACATCTCCGTCGCGCACCCCCAGGCGCTCCGCCGAGGCCGGGTTGACCTCGATCCAGGAGTGCCACGCCAGCTTCGAGACCGGGTCGGGCAGCTCCTGCATCCAGGGGCGGTTGGCGTGGCGGCCGTCGGCGAAGCGCGACGACGGGTAGACGACCAGCGCGAACTCGCCGTCGCCGTCGAGCGTCGGCGGGTCGAAGGTCAGCGCCGCGTCGGGCGAGCGCAGGGGCGAGCCCTCGTCGGCGGTCGAGGCGCCCACGGTGACGGCGCCCGACCGGAGCGCCCCACGCCACCACGCGTCGAAGCCGTCGGTCGCACCCGAAGCCTGATGAAGCTGACCCCAACGCTCGCGCAGATGGTCGTAGAAGGTCGTCGGCCCGAGGGCCTGACCCGCACGGTTCGCCACCGAGAGCAGCACGTCGCCGGCCTGCTTGGTCTCGAAGTGCGGCACCGGCTGCATGGCCGGCTGCTGCACCGCGTAGACGCCCGGGCGCGGGTTCGAGTCGCCCCACGCCTCGAGGAAGTGGCGGTCGGGCAGCACCAGGTCGGCCAGCTCGGCCGTCTCGTCGGGCTCGGACGCGAACGACACCTTGAACGGCACGCCGCCGAAGGCCTCGGAGAAGCCCGACGCCGCCGGCAGCGTGTGCGCCGGGTTGATGCCGTGCACGATCGCGACGCCCACGCCGCCTCCCGCCATCGAGCGAATGGCGCCTTCCATGGCGCCGTAGGGCGGGGCGGTGTTGCTGCTCACCGTGGTGGCCAGGTGGACGGTGCGGCCCACGTTGCCCGCGACGGCGTTCAGAATGTGCACGGCCAGGTTCGCGGCCGTGGCATTCCGGTGCTGACCGGCCACGCCCGGTCCGAGCGCGACGCTCGGCCCGGCCTCGGCGAAGCGCGTGGCCAGCTCCTGCAGCGTCTCGGCCTCGAGCCCCGACTGCGCGGCCGCGGTCTGTACGTCGTACTCGGCGAGCACGCTCGCGTAGGGGCCCGCGTCGGCACCCCTCGACACCAGAATCGACGCCATGCCGAGCGCCACCGCGGCCTCGGCGCCGGGCGCCACCGGAATCCACTCGTCGGCGTTCTGGCCGGTGAGCGAGAGCCGGGGCCCGACGAAGACGAAAGGCGCCTTGGCGTTCTCCGCGTCGACCCCCGACGCCCGCGCGAAATCGCGCGAGTACGAGACGGGCGAAACCCAGGTCTCCAGGAAGTCCGCGCCGAACGAGAGCACGAAGTTGGCCGAGGCGAGGTCGTAGTGCGGCACCACGTCGCGGCCGAACGCGATGCGGGTCGCCTCGCGCAGGGGCGCTTCGGAGAGGCCGTCGTACTCGACCCGTGATCCCCCCACCGCGGCGAGGAAGCGATCGACCAGGTCGGTCATCGACGGACCGAGGCCGCCCGACATGAAGAGCACGTTGCCCGCGGCGCCCTGAATGCGCTCGGCGAGCATGGCCTCGGCCTCGTCCCACGAGATCGGGCGCAGTTCGCCGTTCTCGCGCAGCATCGGCGTCGCGTACCGGTCGGCGCTGTAGAGCCCCTGCACCGACGAGTGCCCGCGCGCGCACAGCGCGCCGCCCGACACCGGGTGCGACGGGTTGCCCTCGACCTTGACCACGCGGCCTTCGCGCGTGCGCACCCACATGCCGCAGTTCGCCGAGCAGCCCTGGCAGACCGTGGTGTACCAGGTCGCCACGCCGGGCGTGATGTCTTCGGGCGGTACGACATACGGAAGGAGCTTTTCGACCTTCTCGGTGGAGCAGCCGACCAGTCCGGCCCCGGCGCCGCTGACGCCCAGGACCTTCAGGAAGTCCCTCCGCTTGATACCGTCACTCATGATCGCGTCCCGGGTCTCAGTAGTGACAGACCGTGCAGTCGCGCGGCGCGCTCTGCTCCACGTGGCAACTGATGCACCACCCCATCGCGCCGCCGCCCCACTCGGGAAGCGGCGCTTCGAGCACGCCCTGCTGCTCGATGGGTCCGTGGCAGTCCTGGCACTGGAAGCCCGCGTTGATGTGCCGCATGTGGGGGAAGTGGACGTGGTCGGCGACCTTGTGGATTCGCACCCACGGAATCGGCTCGCCCCGCTCCCAGTAGCCGCGGAGCTTGGTGACCTCGTCCGGGTTGTTCGCGCCGGGGATCATCGTGTGGCACCCCATGCAGGTCGCCACCGGGGGGATGCCCGCGTCGACCGAGCGCTCGGCCGAGAAGTGGCAGTACTGGCAGTCGATGCCGAACTGCCCCTCTTCGGTGCCCGCGTGGATGTCGTGCGGGAACTGGATGGGCTGCGCGGTCGGGTCCGCCTGGGCGGCCTCGGTGCCGGCCTCGGCCGGGGCGGGAGCGGCCTCCTGCGCCTGGGTGCGCGCCACAGCCAGACCTCCGGCTGTAGCCGTCACCACCGTCGCGGCCACGATGATCCAATGCTTCTTCATAGCGTCCTGACGCCCGGGGTCGGGGTTAGGAGTAGGGGCGGGCGGATCGCATGTGATCCATTGGTGCAAGCCGAACGAAGGTAGGCGGGGGTATGTCGGGTGTCAACGAGCCCGGAGCGCCCGCCCAGGACCCTTTGCCGGCACGCCGGTGTTATAACTCCGCCGTACCATTCCCGCCTTCCGGACGGCCCCGTCTGAGCCCGTTTTCCACGAACCACCGGACGCCATGTCGGAGCACGTAGCCACGCCCTCCGCCGCCCCCGAGACCGACGCCCTGCAACGGCTCGTGGGTGAGGTGGAGCGGGTCTTTCACGGCAAGCGCGGGGTGGTGGAACTCGCGCTCGCCGCGCTCCTCGCGCGCGGTCACGTGCTCTTCGAAGACGTGCCGGGCGTGGGCAAGACGACGCTCGCGCACGCCCTCGCGCGCACCCTCGGCCTCTCGTTCCGGCGCATTCAGTTCACGAGCGACCTGCTGCCCTCCGACGTGCTCGGCGTCTCGGTCTACAACCCCGAGAACGCGACCTTCGAGGTGAGGCCGGGGCCGATCTTCACGCACGTCGTGCTCGCCGACGAGATCAACCGCGCGCCGCCCCGTACGCAGAGCGGCCTGCTCCAGGCCATGCAGGAAGGCGCCGTCACGATCGACGACGAGACCTTCATTCTGCCGAAGCCCTTTCTCGTCATGGCGACCCAGAACCCGCTCGAGCATCACGGCACCTACCCGCTGCCCGAGAGCCAGCTCGACCGGTTCCTGCTCAGGCTCACGATCGGGTACCCGGGCGAAGAGGCCGAGCGGCGCATTCTGCTCGACTCGGCGGGTGAAGGCGCCCAGCTCGACGACCTGCGGCCGATGCTCGGCCCCGACGAGGTGCTCGCGCTTCAGGAAGAGGTCGACCGCGTGAGCGTCGACGAGGCGCTGGTCGACTACGTCATGGAGATCGCGCGCCGCACGCGCACCTCGAACGCCTTCCGTCTGGGGGTGAGCCCGCGGGGTTCCGTCGCCCTCTTCCGCGCGGCGCGTGCCTACGCGCTGGTGCGGGGGCGGGACTACCTGGTGCCCGACGACGTGCGCGATCTCGCCGTTCCATGCCTGGCCCACCGGCTGCTGCCGGCGGGCATGGGCGCCGCCACCCTCGACGCTCACGAGCACGCGGCCGCGCTCCTCGAGTCGCTGCTCGACGAGGTCGAGGTTCCGGTGTGAGGCGGCTCCGCGCCATCTGGGCCCGCGTGCGGGCCTGGCGCCGGATCCGCTTCACCGCTGCGGGGCTGCTCTTCACCCTCGGCACGCTCGCGGTGGGCTTCGCCGCGATCAACACGGGCAACAACCTCCTGCACCTGCTGCTGGGCGCGATGCTCGGCGCCATGGGCGTGAGCGGCTGGCTCTCGGAGCGTATGATTCGCGAGCTGTCCGTCACGAGGTCGGTGCCCAGGGGCACCCCGGTGGGGCAGATCGCGCGCACGCGCTACCGTGTGAAGAACCACAAGCGGCGCATGGCGAGCCTGGCCGTCGAGCTGCACGAAGAGGGGCTGCCCGGGGCGGCGTTCGTGAACCGCGTGAGCGCCGGCGACGAAGCGCGAACCCACGCCTCCAACACCTTCGAGCGCCGGGGCGTGCATCGTCTTTCGACGCTCACCGTCTCGACGATCTTTCCCTTCGGGCTCTTCCGCCGCGAACGTGACCTCACCCTGCCGGGCGAGATCGTCGTGTGGCCGCGGGCCGACCTGCCGGTGCGCCACCCCCGCGAGGGCGCGGGGCGGCAGCGGGCGCGGGCCGAGGCGCGCGTCGGGGCGGCGGCCGGGGCGCGCGGGGAGTACCGGGGCCTGCGCGAGTACCGGGCGGGCGACGACCCGCGCGACATTCACTGGCGGAGCTCGGCGCGGCTCTCCGGGCCTGTGGTGCGCGAGTACGACCGCGACGCGAGCGAGACGCTCTGGATCTGCCTCGACGTCGGGGCGCAGCCGGGCGACGAAGCCGAGCGCGCCGCCGACCTTGCGGCCTCGCTCGCCGGCCAAGCCGCACGCGAAGGCCGCCCCTTCGCGCTCGCGGCGGGCGGCGCGTTCGTGGGCCCGGGGCTCGGACCCGCCCACCTCGAGGCCGTGCTCGACGCCCTCGCGCGCGTCGACTTCGAGGCCGGAGCGCCTCCGCCAGAGCCGCCCGTGAGCGCCAGCGCCTGCGTGTTGGTGAGCGCCGGGCCGATGCGGGGCGACGGCTGGGCCGACCACTACCGGGCGGCGGAGGCGCGATGAAGCTCGAGCTCCTGCACCGGCGCCTGGGTACCGCCATGGCGCTCACGGCGCTGGTCGCGTTCTCGGGCGGCGCGGGGTTCGACCCGGTCGCGAGCGTGGCGGCCGGTGTGGTGCTCCTGGCGGTGTTGGTGCGGCCTCCCTCGAGCGAGGCGGGGCGGCGGTTCGAGCGGCTGCTCGGGCCCCTCGCGGTGCTGCTGCTGCTCCGGGTGCTCGCGCACCTGTTCGTGCTGGGCGGCGACGTGGTGATCCCCGTGGTGGACCTGTTGCTGCTCCTGCTCTGCGGCGAGTCGTTGAGGCCCCCCGAGTCCCAGAACGAGGTGCGTATCTACGCGCTCTCGTTCGCACTCCTTCTCGCCGCGACGGCCTACCGGCCCAGCGTGCTCTTCGCGGTCGCCTTCGTGACCTACGTTCTGCTGGCGTCGGTCACGGTGCCGGTCGGCGTGCTGAGGCGGAAGGGCCGGCAGTTCGGGGCGCCGCCCGTGGCGGTCGGGCGCGGGTTCGTGGTCACGAGTCTCGCGCTCTCGCTCGTGACGCTCGTCGCGAGCGCCGCGGTCTTCGTGCTCTTCCCGCGCGTGTCACAGGCGAGCGGCAACCGGGGTGACGTGCTCGCGCGTTCGGTCGCGGGCTTCTCCGACGTGATCTCGATCGGCGAGCACGGGTCGACGATCTACGCCAACCCCGAGGTCGTGCTGCGCGTCGAGTTTCCGGACGGCACGCCGCGAAACCCCACGGGGCTCCACTGGCGCGGCCGGTCCTACGACCGCTTCGATGGCGTGCGTTGGACGCGCACGTCGGGCATTCGCCCCTCGGCGGCGCCGCACCACTGGTACGAAGAGCGCTGGGCCGGGCCGGTGATTCGGCAAGACATCTACGCGGCCCCGCTCGACGTGCGGGTGCTCTTCGCGCTGCACCCCATCATCGAGATCGACACGCGGGCCGGCATCGAGCCGATGTTCGACAACGTGGGCGACTACAGCTACTGGGGCGGCGGCATGCCCTCGTACGAGGTCGAGTCGATTCTGGGCACGCCGCCCGCCGACTCGCTCCGCGCGGCCGAGACCGGCTACATGCCCGACCGCGA
>CBFGQV010000138.1:0-7322 GCA_965651045.1 uncultured bacterium | reverse complement strand
GAATGTTCGACGCCACGTCGCGGCTGAAGAGGAAGACGTCCTGGAGCACCAGCCCCACGCGGGCCCTCAGATCGTGCAGCCGCAGCCGCCGGACCGGCACCCCGTCGAGCAGGATCTCGCCCCGCTGCACGTCGTAGAAGCGCATGAGCAGGTTGATGATCGTGGTCTTGCCGGCGCCCGTGTGGCCGACGATCGCGACCTTCTCGCCGGGCGCGACGCGGAAGCTCACACCGCGGAGCACCCAGTCCCAGTCGGCGTCGTCGTCGGTGCGGCCGTAGGCGAACCAGACGTCGCGAAACTCGATCTCGCCGCGGGTGGCCTCGGGCAGCGAGACCGGATCTGCGGGGTCGGTGATCTCGATGTCCTTGTCGAGCAGGCGGAAGATGCGCTCCGACGACGCCATGGCGCCCTGCAGCAGGTTGTACTTCTCGCTCAGGTCCTGGATCGGGCGGAAGAAGCGACGGGCGTACTGCAGGAATGCCGCGACCACCCCCACCGTCACGGTGCCCGCCAGGATCTCGCGGCCGCCGGCGAAGATGATCAACGCCAGCGCGATGGCCGTGAAGAGTTCGATGACCGGAAAGAAGAGCGCGTAGTAGGTGATCGAGCGCAGGTGCGCGTCCAGGTAGTCCTGGTTCACCTCGCGGTGGGCGCGCGCGTCGGGCTCTTCGCGGTTGAAGAGCTGCACCACGCGCATGCCCGTGAAGCGTTCGTGCAGAAAAGCGTTGATGCGCGCGAGCCGCACGCGAATGTCCCGATAGGCGTCGCGTATGCGCGCCCGGAAGAGGAACGCCGCCCACGCCACGAAGGGCAGGACCGAGAAGGTGACCAGCGCGAGCTGCCAGTCGAGCAGCAGCATGGCGCCGAAGATGAAGAGCAGGGTGAAGACGTCGCCGAAGACCGAGACCACCCCCGACGAGAAGAGCTCGTTCAGCGTCTCGACGTCGGAGGTGATGCGGGTCATGAGGCGGCCGACCGGGTTCCGGTCGAAGTACCGCAGGTCCTGCTGCTGCAGCTTCGCGAAGATCTCTTCGCGAAGGTCGTACATGACGCTCTGCCCGAGCCAGGTCGTGAGCACGCCCTGCGCGTACTGCAGCCCGAAGCTCAGCACCAGCGCCCCCGCGAACGCCGACGCGAGAATCGCGAGGAGCCGCCCGTCGCCCGCAGGCACCGCCTCGTCGAGCACGAGCTGCGTCAGCCAGGGCCCCACGACCTCGACCGCCGAGGCCGCCACCAGCAGGAGGATCGCGAGCGCCACCTGCCACTTGTAGGGCCGCAGATAGCGCAGGAGCCGGCGCATCAGGCGCGCGTCGTACGCCTTGCCGAGCGTCTCCTCTTCGTGAATGCCGGGAGCGGCTCCGTTCATGCGCGGGGGGAGTGGGGGTCGGGCAGGTCTGTCGGGCGCGCCGGGGCGCGCCGGGTGGGTCGAGCGCGGTACACGAAGCCGCGGGGTCGGTTCCTACGCCCCCTCGCCTCCGGCCCGCCGGCGCGCGAGCACCGCGCGTACGTCGTCGAGGGTGTGGCCCCCGGCGCGCAACGCGACCAGCAGGTGGTAGACCAGGTCGGCCGCCTCTTCGGCGGGGTCGGCCCCCGGCGCAGCGAGCGCGACGATCACCTCGGCGGTCTCCTCGCCGAGCTTCTTGAGGCGCAGGTTGGCGTCCGCCAGCAGCCGCGACGTGTAGCTCGCCTCGGAGGGATTCCGCGACCGTTCGTCGATGACCGCGGCGAGCGCGTCGAGCGGATCGGAGGCGCCCGGGGAGCTCGGGGCCGGCGCAGCATCCTCGCCGAAACAGGTCGCCTCGCCCGTGTGGCACGCCGGCCCGGCTGGCCGCACGAGGGCGAGCAGCGTGTCGCCGTCGCAGTCGGCGTGGAGGCTCTCGAGCGCGAGCGTGTGGCCGCTGGTCTCGCCCTTCTTCCAGAGTCGGCCGCGCGAGCGCGACCAGAAGTGCAACGACCCGGTCTCGAGCGAGAGGCGGAGCGCCTCGAGGTTCGCCCACGCGACCATCAGCACGCGTCCGTCGCCCGCGTCCTGCGCGACCACGGGCACGAGCCCGTCGCCGTCGAAGCGCACGCCCCCGAGGTCCTCGGCCGTCCGCAGCCGTCGATCGGTCATCGTACCTGGACTCCCCAGCCCCGCAGGGCCGCCTTGAGGTCGCCGACGGTGGTGAGCCCGTCGTGCAGAATGCCCGCCACGAGCGCGGCCGACGCGCCGCCCTCGACGAAGGCGTCGCGCAGGTGCGCCGCCTCGCCGGCGCCGCCCGACGCCACCACCGGCACGCGGACGCGCTCCGACACGGCGCGAGTCAGCGCGACGTCGTACCCGCCGCGCACCCCGTCGCGGTCGATCGACGTCAGCAGGATCTCGCCGGCGCCCAGCTCGGCGCAGCGCGCCGCCCACGCCACCGCGTCCAGCTCGGTGCGCGTGCGGCCGCCGTGCGTGAAGTGGCGCCAGGTGCCGTCGGGTTCCCGCGCCGCGTCGACGCTCGCCACGATGCACTGCGCGCCGTAACGGCGGGCGCCCTCGGTCAGCAGCGTCGGGTCGGCCACCGCCGCGCTGTTCACGCTGATCTTGTCGGCCCCCGCGCGAAGCAGGGGGCCGATGTCGTCGACGCCGCGCACGCCGCCCCCCACGGTGAGCGGTACGAACAGCACCTCGGCCGTGCGCCGCACCAGGTCGAGCAGCGTGCCCCGGCCCTCGTGCGAGGCCGAGATGTCCAGGAAGACGATCTCGTCGGCGCCCTCGGCCTCGTAGCGGGCGGCGAGCTCGACCGGGTCGCCCATGTCGCGAAGTCCCTGGAAGCGCACGCCCTTCACGACCCGCCCGCCCGCGACGTCCAGGCAGACCACCACGCGGGGTCGGGTCACGCTTCGTCCTCCCAGCGGAGCTCCACCGAGCCCTTGGTGCTGAAGACGGAATCCCCCTCACGAAGCGCCTGCCGGAGCGCCAGCCCGACGGCCTTCACCGCGGCCTCGACCACGTGGTGCTTGTCGCGCCCCCGCTCGACTCGCACGTGCAGCGTCGCGCCGAGGTTGACCGCGAGGCTCTGCAGGAAGTGCTCGTAGAGGTTCGACGGCAGCTCGCCCTCGTACCACGCGCGGCCCCCGAGGTCGATCGCCGCCGAGACCAGCGCGTCGTCCATCGGCACCACGGCCGATCCGTAGCGCTCGGCGCGCTCGGGCACCCGCCGCGCGAGCGCGAGCCCCAGCGCGATCGCCACGTCTTCGACCAGGTGGTGGCGCAGGTCGCCCGTCGCCTCGAGTTCGATGGCGAGTCCGGCGTAACGGGCCAGCGTCTCGACCATGTGGGTGAGGAACGGCTCGTCGGTGCGTACGCTCGATTCGGCGCCGCCCGTCGAGATTGCGAGCTCGATCGTGGTCTCGCGGGTGCGCCGCGTGAGGCGTGTGGTTCGGGGGATCATCGGTCGGACTCCTCGTGATCGTCGGGTTCAGGAGAATTCGCGGGCAGTCGGCCCCAACGCAGCGCCACGGCGCGGGGATCGAGAGTCTCGGTGTAGAGCGCCATGCCCAGCACGACGCCCGCCGCGCCGGCGGCGTCGAGCGCTTCGAGGTCGTCGAGCGTCGTGACGCCGCCCGAGGCCCAGACCGGGTGCGGCGAGGCGGCCACGACGCGCTCCATCGCGGGGGCATCGATGCCCTGCAACCGGCCTTCGCGGCCGACGTCCGTGCAGAGCACGCCCGCGAGCGGCAGGTCGGCGAGGCCGGCGACGAACGCGCCGACGTCGAGCCCGGTCGCCTCGGTCCAGCCGCGGCGGAGCACCACCCCGTCGCGAACGTCGGCGGCGACCACCACGCGGCCCGGATGACGATCCGCGAGCGCCGCCAGCCACCCCGGGTCGTCGACGGCGCGTGTGCCGACGATGACGCGGTCGGCGCCGGCCTCGAGCAGCGCGTCGGCGCGGGCGTCGTCGCGAACGCCGCCACCCACGCCCGTGTCGGCGGGCGTCGCGGCGAGCACGCGCGCGACCAGCGCGAGGTTGTCGCCCGAGCCGAGCGCGGCGTCGAGGTCGACCACGTGCAGCGCTTCGAAGCCGGCCGACCACCAGCGGCGGGCGACGGCGACCGCGTCGGGCAGCGACACGCGCTCGTCGTCGGGGCGCCCCCCCACGAGCTGCACGCAGCGGCCGCCCTTCAGGTCGACGGCGGGCACGGCGATCATCGTGCGCCCCCCGCGGCGGCGAGCGCCAGGAAGTTGGCGACCAGCCGCCGCCCTCCGGTCGAACTCTTCTCGGGGTGGAATTGCACGCCCCAGGTGTTCCCGGCGCGGACCGCCGCCGGGAACCGCGCGCCTTCGTAGCGCGTCCACGCGATCACCGACGCGGGGTCGGCGGGCTCGCACACGAACGAGTTCGCATAATACGCGACCAGGGGCGCGGTACCCTCGAAGAGCGGGTCGGCCGGAGCGGTCGCGGGCTCGACGTCGTTCCAGCCCATCTGCGGCACGACCCGCGCGTCGAGCCGCGCCACCCGCCCGGCGATGAGCCCGATACCCCGGCCCTCGCCCTCTTCGCTGGTTTCGAAGAGCAGCTGCATGCCGAGGCAGATGCCCAGGCAGGGAAGGCCGTCGGCGAGCGCGGCCCGCACCCCGTCGACCTCGTCCGGAAGCGCCTCGACCGCTGCCGAGAAGGCGCCCACGCCGGGCAGCACCAGCGCGTCGAGCGAGGTCGCCTCGGCCCAGTCGCGCGTCACGTGCACGCGGGCGCCCGCGCCCTCGATCGCCTTGGCGAGCGAGTGCAGGTTGCCCACGCCGTAGTCGATCATGGCGACGTTCACGGGACCTCCGGCGTGTCGAGCACGTCCAGCGCTTGGAGGAATCGCTCCATCAGCGGCCAGGGTCCGACCGTCACGCGAATCCCCTCGCCGAGCCCCGACTGGGCCGCGAAGGGGCGCACCGCCACGCCCTCGGCGCGGAGCCGGTCGCTCAGGTCGCGGGCGCTCCGACTGCGGACCGGCACGAAGAGGAAGTTGGCGCTCGAGAGCATCGGCGCCCACCCGCGGGCCACGAGCGCGGCCGCGAGCCGACCTCGGTTCGCGACGCACTCGGCCACCGTGCGCTCGACCCAGCCGTCGTCGTCGGCGAGCGCGGCGCGCGCGGCGGCGTCGGCCAGCCGGCTGACCTTGTAGGGTCCGCGGCTCTTTTCGACCTCGAGCACGAGCGCCTCGCTGCCGAAGCCGAGCCCGACGCGCACACCCGCGAGCCCGTACGCCTTCGAGAGCGTGCGCACGACGAGCGCCCTCGGGTGCCCTACGGCGAGGGGGATCAGCGTCTCGCCGGCGAAGTCCGCGTAGGCTTCGTCGAGCACGACGACCGGGCCGTCGTCGCCCACCGCGTCGAGCAGCGCCTCGACCCACTCTACGGCCGTCGCGTGGCCCGTCGGGTTGTTCGGCCGGCAGACGTAGACCATGACGGGGTCTCCGGCGAGCAGCCGCGCGGGATCGTCGAACGCCTCGGCCCACGGCACCTCGACCGGTTCGCGCCCGTTCATGCGCGTGAACGGCTCGACCATCGAGAAGGTCGGACCCGGCCACGCCACCGTGCCCCGGCACTCGGCCACCGCGCGCCAGACCGAGTCGAGCACGTCGTCCGAGCCGCACCCCGTCGTGACCTGGTCGGGCGAGACGCCGAACCGCCCGGCCGCGGCTTCGCGCAGCCGGTCGGCGTAGAGCTCCGGATAGCGCGCCAGCATGTCGGGGTCGGCGTCACGCACCGCACGGAGCGCGCCCGGGTGGGTGCCCCAGAGGTTGGTGTTGTCGCTCAGGTCGACCGGCACCGGCCGGCGGTCGGGTGCGTAGCGCGTGAGCGGCCGGTAGTCGGCCCTCGGAAAAGCGGGGGGATTCACGGCATGGCTCCGGAACGGGTCGGTGGCGCATCAGACGCGCCGCGCAACGCGGCGGCGCGTGCATGCGCGGGCAGTCCCTCGGCACCGGCGAGCGCCTCGACCACCGGCGCGAGCCGCCCGGCCGCGTCGGCGTCGGCGCGCTGCCAGGTGAAGGAGCGCATCATGTCGAGCGTCGAGAGCCCGCTGAAGCTGCGAGCCGTGCCCGCGGTCGGGAGCACGTGGTTGGCGCCCGTCAGGTAGTCGCCGAGCGCCACCGAGGTGTCGTCGCCCAGAAAGACGGTGCCCGCGGTGCTCACCCGCTCGAGGTCGCGCGCGGGATCGGACGTGTAGAGCGCGAGGTGCTCGGGGGCCCACGCATCGGCGAAGGCGAGCGCCCCGTCGAGGTCGGCGGTGGTGAGCAGGGCGCCCCGGCCGGCGAGCGCGGCCTCGACCGTCTCGCGGCGGGGTGTGGCGGCTACCTGCCGCGCGAGCGCGGCGCGGACCGCCCCGAGAAGCTCGGCCGAGGGCGTGACCAGAACGACCGCGGCGTCGGGGTCGTGCTCGGCCTGCGCGACCAGCTCGGCGGCGATCCGCTCGGGGTCGGCCGCGTCTGGCGACTCGGCGACCACCAGCACCTCGGACGGGCCGGCCGGCGAGTCGATGCGCACGTCGCCCGCGACCTGTCGCTTGGCCTCGAGCACCCAGCGGTTCCCCGGCCCAACCACCGCCGCGCAGCGGGGCACCGTCGGGGTGCCGTAGGCCATGGCGCCCACCGCGCCCGCGCCCCCGAGCGCGAAGAGGCGGGTGACGCCCGCGATCGCGGCGGCCGCCATCACCACCGCCGACGGCAGCCCGTCGGGGCCCGGCGGCGAGCAGACCACGACGTCCTTCACGCCCACGGCCCGCGCCGGCACCACGCCCATCAGCACCGACGACGGGTAGGCGGCGCGTCCGCCGGGCGCGTAGACGCCGACGGCATCGAGCGGCACGAAGCGCCGTCCGAGTCGCAGGCCGGGCTCGACGTCGATCTCGACCTCGTCGGGGATCAGCGCCCGGTGGAAGGTCTCCAGGTTGCGCGCGGCCCGCTCGAGCCCTTCCCGCACCGCCGGCGCCAATGCCTCGAGCGCCTCGTTCCACCGTTCGCGGGGTACCTCGATGGCGGTGAGTGCGACCCCGTCGAAGTCACGCGCCATCGCCCGCAGCGCGTCGTCGCCCTCGGCCCGCACCCGGCTCAGCAGGCGCCGCACGTCGGCGGAGAGCGCCTCGCGTCCGGCTCCCCCGATCGCGGGCCGGCGGTCGTGCAGCCGCGTGAGCTGATCGGGCGTGAGCTCCGAGAGGCGGCCGTCGAAGGCGATCTTCACGGCATCAACCTCTCGATGCGGGTGACCAGAATGCCCTCGGCGCCGAGCGCCTTGAGGCGGGCGATGGTCTGGTAGACGCGGTCGGCGTCGACGACGGCGTGGGCGGCGACCCAGGTGCCCGAGT
>CBFGQV010000137.1:0-7333 GCA_965651045.1 uncultured bacterium | reverse complement strand
TCGCCGTCGGTCACGCTGCCGTAGCGGAGCGTAGTCTGCGCGCCTTCGTAATCGTCGCGCAGGATGAAATTGACGACGCCGCCGACGGCATCGGACCCGTAGATGGCCGACGCGCCATCCGTCAGGACCTCGACGCGCTCGATGGCGGCCATGGGCAGCATCGACACGTCGATGAAGCGGCCGCCGTTGCCGGCGGGCGCAAGGCGCCGCCCGTCCACGAGCACCAGCGATGAGCCCGGCCCGAGCGCTCGCAGGTTGACGCTGCTGCCGAAGCCGTTGTTGCCCACGGCGGAGTCGGTCCCGATCGTGTCCTGGCTCGCGCCCCGGAGCATGCGCGCACGGGGCCGCCCGCCGTCGTCTCCGTCGGCCCGGACCAAGGTCTACGTCGGCGCCCTCGTCTGGCTCTGGGTCCTGGTGCTGCTCGCGTGGAGCGCGGCCCGCGAGTCGGGCATGGTCCTCTTCCCGGCGTGGCGGCCGGGGCCCCGGGACCTCGCGATCGGCGCGCTGTCGTTCGCGCTGGGCATGCTCACGCTCCTGCCGCGGGTGCCGCTCGTTTCGGACGAAGGGCGCGCCCGGGTGCGGGCGGTGGCACCGAGAACGGGTCGCGAGCGGGGCCTCTTCTATCTGCTTTGCGCGGCCGCGGGGGTCGGCGAAGAGGTGATCTACCGGGGGGTGCTCTTCCTGCTTCTCGCGTGGCTCACCGGGTCGTGGTGGGCGGCGGCGCTGCTCGCCGCCTCGGTGTTCGGCGCGGTGCACCTGTACCAAGGGCCGCGGGCCGCCTTCGTGGCGGGACTCTACGGTCTACGCGACCACGTGGTGGTCGGACTGACGGGCACTCTCTGGGTCGCGATCGTGGTGCACGCGGTGCACGACGCGCTTCTCGGCACGGTCGTGGGCAGGCGCGCCGCGCGGACCGAGGGCGTCGGCCGCGAGGCCGATCCGGTCGCCGACCTCCGCGACGAACTCGACCGCCAGGGAATCCGGGTCGACGAGGCCTTCCTCGAACAGGTGCGCCAGGACGCCCTGCGCCCACCCGAGCCTCCCCCCGATCAGCGCTCCGGCCGGTAGCGGGTCACCGCGGCCGAGTCGACCGCCTCGGCCGAGAAGAGCACGGGCTTCATGCGCCCCTCGAGGAACATCGCGAGCTGGTCGGTATGATGGGGTGAGGTGCTGTCGTTGGTCTGGCCGTACGCCAGGATCGTGTACGCGCGAAGCGGCTCCGTGAACTCGACCGCGAAGATCCACCCGTCGCCCCGCGAGACCTCCATCAGGCCGTCGTCGGCCTCACGGAACTCCAGAATGCGGAAGCAGCCGGCCAGGTTCGAGCACCCGGGCGCGGGCAGGTCGAGGTCTCCCAGCCGCGCTCGATGCACCTCGCCCCACGGTACGTCCCAGCTGCCCCACCGACGCGTCACGTCGTCGATCGCCCACGCCAGGGCGGCGACGCCGACGGTCGGGTCGCCGAGGCCGGTGGGCGTGTCCATGGGCGCATCGGGCGTCCAGGCCCGCGTCCAGTACGACGCGGAGTCGACCTGCTCGTCGTAGCGACGGAGCCAACGGTCGAAGAGCACGGCCCCCCGCGCGTCGGCCGAGGCACGGTTGTTCCAGCGCTCGAGCAGATCGGCGGCGGCCCCGAGCGCATCGGCGTCGGCGCCCGCCGGCACGCGCCCCGCGCTGGCGGCATCTCGCGCGGCGCGCACGAGGTCGGGCTTGAGCCGCTCGGCCGCGAGCATCGTGAGGTCGTGCTTCGCGTCGATCACGTCGTCGAGGGTGAGGCTGTCGCCGAGCTGCTCGGCCAGCCGGATCGAAAGTTGGCTGCGCAGCCGAAGGCGCGGCTCGGGACTGCCGACGGGCAGGTCCTCAGGTCGGAGCACGGCCCGCATCGTCGTGTAGTGGGGCGGGTCGTTCGAGTTCTGCAGATAGCCGCCGGGTGGGTTCTCGAGGCGCGGCAGGGAGTCCCACGGAACGAGTTCGGTCCAGAGATCGCCCAGGGCGTCGGCGGCGAGGGCCGTGTCCGAGGGCTCGTGCGGAAACGCCGGCAGCCGCGCGTTCCAGACGTAGGCGATGTTTCCGTCGGCGTCGGCGTAGGTGAAGTTGCTCGACGGCATGGCACGCACGCGCATGGCGGCCTTCCACTCGCCGAGCGAGCGCGACCGCATCATGCGCAGGAACTGCTCGCCCCGTGAGGGCGTGTCGAGGGTCGACGTCTTGAACACGATCACCGTCGAGTCGTCGCGGTGGATGACCGGGCCGAACTCGGTCGACCAGAGCGTTCGGGTCACGGTCTCCAGGGTGCCGTCGGCACGGAGCACCTCGGCCGACACCACCTCCGAGTCGAGCGGCGTGCTCTCGCCGCCCACGAGCACGTGGCCGGTGCGTTCCGGATCGAGGCGGAGCCGGTATGCCTGGTCGAGGGTCGGGTAGTTGTTGGTCGTGCTCCACCCGAGGTGGCGGTTGAATCCGCCGATGATGCCGAAGGCGCCACCGATTCGGAAATCCCCATAGAAGTCGAGGTCGCCGGGGATCGTCACGTGGGCCTCGTAGTAGCCGGCGTCCCAGGACAGGTGGGGATTGCGCATGAGCACGGCCTCGCCCGACGCCATGCGACCGGGAGCGAAGGCCCAGACGTTCGAGCCGTCGCGCGGGTCGAGCCCCTCGGCTTCGTCGGTCGGCACGCCGCCCACGAGCGAATCGTCCAGCTCCATGCGACGAAGAATCGCGCGCGCACGCGACCGGCTCCAGGAGCCCACGTCACGCGCCGCGACGTCGACGCCCGAGAAGTTGTCGGGCGCCCATTCAGGGAGCTCGGTGCGATGTTCGCGAACGTAGGCGTTCACGCCCGCCGCAAAGCCCTCCATGACGTCACGCGTGTCCGGAGGAAAGCTCTCGTAGGTCTCGCGGGCGCGGGCGTAGCCGGGCTTCGCCGCGAGGTCGTCTTCGAGGTGGTCCGGGCCCAGGTGACGGGCCATCTCACCTCGCGACGACAGCAGCCGGCGGAGCACTTCTTCGCCGTAGTCTTCCATCTGGACCCACGCGAGCCCGTAGCCGAGCGCCTCGAGGTCGTCGGCTCGAAGGTGCGGCACGCCGTACTCGGTGCGAATGATCTCGACGCGATCGGCGGGGAAGGGCGAGGGCGCGTCGGACTGGCAGCCCCCGGCGCCCGCGAGGAGGGCGGCCAGGAGGCCCGTCAGGGGGCGGAATCGAATCGGTGGCATCATGCGCGAGAAGGTAGGAAGTCGAAGCCCTTGGCGAAACGTGCCCGTTGACGGGGACTCGCGTTGCTGAACCTCACCCCCCGCCGGGTTCCAGCCGCCACCACCACTGCGCGCCGAGCGCGCGCTGCCGGGGCCAGACCTCGTCGAGGGTATCTCCCTCGTAGAGACGGCCGTTCTTCATCACGTGGGTGATGGTGTTGGTGTTGCGAATGTCGTCGAGGGGGTTCCGCTCGAGCACGATGAGATCGGCCAGCTTGCCCGCCTCGAGCGAGCCGAGATCGCCGTCGAGCCCGATCGCATCGGCCGAATGCAGCGTCGCGGCGCGGAGCGCGTCGTGCGCGTCCATGCCGCCCGACGCCATCATCCACAGCTCCCAGTGCGTGCCGAGCCCCTGCAGCTCGCCGTGCGACCCGAGGCCCACGCGACCCCCGGCCTCGACCCACTTCACGAGTTGCTCGGCGTGGAGCGGGTGCACGTACTGGTCTTCGCGGTAGAAGGTCGTCTGGCGCCACTTGTCGAGCTCGTCGTGTGGCGTGAACCGCCGGAGCTTGGCCACGGTGTCGACGTTCTCGCGCGTGAGCCAGTACTGGAAGCCCGACGGCCCGCCGTAGGCCACGATCAGCGTCGGCGTGTACGTCATCTGGCTCTCGGCCCCGAGCCGGACCACGTCGTCGAAGAAGGGCGCGATCGGAAGCGAATGCTCGAGCCCCGCGTACCCGTCCTGCGCGAGGGTGAGGTTCATGGTGAAGTTCGAGCCGCCCTCGGTCGTGGGCGTGAGGCCGAGCTCGCGCGCGGCCATGATGACCCACTGCCGCACCTTGCGGTCGCCGGCGAGGTACTGCTTGATGGTCTTCGTGTCGAAGTGATCAGCGTAGCGTCGGAGCACGTCGCGCGCGTCGTCGAGCGAGCCGATGTTGTCGGCGCCGAACACGCCCGGGCCGGTCGAGTAGAGCCGGGGCCCGATCAGCTCGCCGATTTCCATGCGGTCGAAGTAGGTGAGCACGTCTTCCGACGACGTCTGGGGGTCGCGCTGCGTCGTCACGCCGTACGCGAGTTGTGCCAGGAACTGTGACACCTGGTTCCGGTGCACGCCCCACGCGACCCACGTGTGCGCGTGAATGTCGACGAGTCCGGGCATGATCGTGCGCCCGGTGACGTCGATCACCTCGGCGTCGGCGGGTACCTCGACCGTGCCCCTCGCGCCCACGGCCGCGATGCGGTTGTCTCGCACCACCAGGTCGCCGTTCTCGATGACCTGGTCGCCGTCCATCGTGATCAGCCGCGCGCCTCGGAGCACGACGGCGCCCCGCGGGCGGTCCTTCTCCAGCACGATCTCTACGTCGATCCGCCGCGGGCGGTAGCCCTCGTCCTCGTCCTCCTCGCCTTCCTCCGCCTCGGGTTCGGGGGATTCGGGGGCGGGCTCCACCGCCGGATCGTCGGGCTCCGCCTCGTCCGCGGCCGCCGCCTCGGCCTCTTCCTGCGCCTCGATCGCTGCCGCCACCGAGTCGGCGGCCGCGAGGTCGTACGCGTAGAAGGTGCGCCCGATCGACCAGAACGCCTGCGAGCCGTCGGCGCTCCAGCCCACGAAGTCGCCACCGATGTCGGTGAGGCGCTCGGCCGGAGTGGCCCCGCCCGTGACCGACAGCGTCGGCGGTGTGCCGCCCACCGGCGGCACCGTGACCAGGTACACGTTGCGCGCGGCCCGCACGAGCGCGCGCCGGCCGTCGGGCGAGAGCACGACCTCGTCGGGCGTGCCGGTGCGGGGCGGCCCGCTGACGCGCGCCACGGTGCGCACGTCGGTGCCGTCGAAGCGCATGCTGAGCAGGCCGTCCGACCCCGCCCAGACGTACATGCGCTCGGGGTCCGGCCCCACGTGGGGCACGTTCCGTCCCTGCTGGGTGGCCCCGGCGCCCACCCAGGTGATACGGGTCGCCGGGCCGCCCTCGGCGGGCAGCCACACGTACTCGAGCTCGGTCGCGCCTCCGTGCCCGCCGAAGTCCTCCAGGGTGCGCATGCGGTGGAGCCGCGATCCGCGCACGGCCATGATGCGCGTGCCGTCCCGCGTGTAGGCGATCTTGTCGAAGAACGCGGCCTCGCGGGTGAGCCGCTCGGGCGCTCCGCCGCCGTCGGCGCGCGCGCGCCAGATCGCGCCGCCCACCGAGTCGTCCCAGGTGACCCATGCGATCCACCGGCCGTCGGGTGACCAGATCGGCGCGTGCTCCACCTCCGCGCGCTCCGTCAGGCGGCGCGCGTCGGTGACGACCACGGAATCCCCCTCGGTGACGGTGCCCACCCACAGCTTGTCGACCGCGCTGAAGGCCAGACGCCGGCCGTCGGGCGAGGGCCGCGCGCCGCGAATCTGCGACACGGTGAGCGTCGAGTCGTTGATCGGGTAGTCGAACTGGACGAGCGGACCCATCTCGAGCGCGACGTCGGCCGAGAAGGGAATCTCGCTCACCTCGCCCGACGGTATCTCGACCCTTCGAATCGTCCCGCCCCAGCTCGTGATCAGGGCGCGCGAGTCGGGCGTGAACGCCGAGCCCGGATAGACGTCGCGGTCGCGCGAGCCACCGCCCTGCGAGTCGTCTCGCTGCACGTCCAGGACGAGCCAGCGGTCGTCGCCGGTCTCGAGGTCGAGCAGCTTGAGCGCGGGGCGGGCGTCGTGGCGCGTCGCGTACACCAGCCAGCGGCCGTCGGGGCTCGCCACCGGCCGGAACGCCCCGAACAGTTCGTGCGTGCGAATCTCGATGCGCCCCGTCTCGCGGTCGAGCCGCCCCACCTGGAAGGAGGCCACCTGCCGGAGCGTGCTCTGCTCGACCTCGATGCCCCCGCCGGCGTCGTGCCGCGGGCCGAAGGGCAGGGGCGCCCGGTCGGCGTCGACCCCCGCGTCGAACCCCGCGTCGGCCGTGAGGCTTCCGCGCACGTTGACCCAGAGGTACCGGTCGTCGGCGTCCCGCGCCGGCCCGAGGTGGGCGGGCGGCGGCGGGTCGCCCTCCTCGCGATGCCCCGTGACCTGCGCGCCCGATCCGCCGTCGGTGTGGTAGAGCCAGAGCTGCGAGCCCTTGAGCGCGTAGAGGTAGTCGTCTTCGGGTGCCCATTCGGGCGACATGTAGTTCTCACGCTCGTCGCGCGTGAGCGCCTCGGCATTCGAGCCGTCCGCGTCGGCGACCCAGAGGTTCTCCGAGCCGTTGCGGTCGCTGACGAAGGCGATGCGGGTGCCGTCGTTCGAATAGCGGGGCTGCATGTCGTAGGCCATGCCGCTCGTAATGCGCGTAGCCTCGCCCCCCGTGATCGGCATGGTGTAGAGGTCGCCCAGCAACTCGAAGAGAATCGTGGTGCCGTCGGGCGACACGTCGAGCGAGACCCAGCTTCCCTCGGTGGCCGTGTACGCGAGCGTTCGCGTGGGGATCAGCGGCAGGCCCGAATCCTTTTGCGCGGCCGCTGCCGCGGAGTCGTTCTGGGCGGGGGTCTGCGCCTCGAGCGTGGCGGGGTTGGCCAGCGCGGCGGCGAGGGCCACGAGCATGGAAGCGGAGCGAAGGGACATCGGGTCTCCGTGGCGGTAGGCGGTCGGGAACGCGACAGGGTGCACCGCGCGGTCCCGAACGGCAAGCGCGGGCCGGACCGGCAGAATGTCGGGCCGTCGATCGTCCGAGATACGAGTTCTCGTTCCTTGCACCCCTGGCTTCGTGCACCATGCGTCGAACGCAGATGACATCGAAGGGCTGGGGCCTGGCGTGCCTCGTCCTTCTCGCCGCCTGCCTGCCGGACCCCCCGCCGACGGCCCCGGAACCGACGCTGTCGGCGGTGTCGATCACGCGCGGCGACGGGCAACAGGCGCCCGAGGGTGAGACCCTGCCCGAGGCGATCGTCGCGCAGGTCCTGCTCGACAGCGGCGCCCCCGCGCTCCGGCATCCGATCGTCGCCCGGGTCGTCTCGGGCAACGGCTCGATCTCGCTGGGCGGAACGGTCGCGTCCGGGAACGGGGGTTCGCTCATACGCGAGGGATCCATCTCCGTGGAGTGGACCATGGGGCCGAGCAACGAGGTTCAGCAGCTCATGCTCTTCTCGTACGAAGGCGCCGATACGGTCCGGGCCACCGTGAGCGCCGTCTCGCTGCC
>CBFGQV010000136.1:0-7342 GCA_965651045.1 uncultured bacterium | reverse complement strand
ACCTCCGGGAACTCGTAGAGCAGAATCCCCTCGGGAGTGATCTCCGAGCGCACCCGAAAGCCGTCGTCCATGCCGATGAGGAGCTTCTCGGCGGCCGACATCGAGAGGTTCAGGTCCGCCGCCACCTCGGTCACGGTCAGGGTGCCGCCCTTGCGGGTCGCGAGCCTGAGCACCCGACGCTGCATGCCGGTCGTGAGCGCCTGGCGCCGATCCTGGAGCGCCTTCCATCCCCAGAAGAATGTGCCCGAGCCCGCCGCCCCCGCGACGCTGCCCACCACGATGGCCGCCGCCTCGAACTCGATGATCCCCATCATGATGAGGAACGACGCCAGAAGGATCAGCATCGACCCGAGCACCCTGCGCTTGATGCCGCTCGAGGGGAGCGGCACGTCGGATTCGGGCACCAGGTCGGTGCGGCGCGGCCGGTCCGGCGCGCGCGACGCGTGTTCCCAGCCGAGCCCGCAGTTCGGGCAGATGAAGTTCTTGCGTCGGGCGAGCCAGTAGACGAGCCCCCCCAAGCCGTAGGTGAAGAGGCTGACGCCGATGAGAAGCCCGACGTGGCCGGTGCGGCTGAAGTACCCGACGCCGTGCCCGAGGTATCCGCAGCGCGGGCACTGCTGGACGCCCGACGCCGCGGGCTCGTAGCGTTCGCCCATGCCGGACCACGGCCTGCGGCGGAGCGCCCGGGTCGTCACGGTCGCCCCGCAGGTGGGGCACGTCTCGGTGCCGGGGTCGAGCCCCTCACCGCATGTCGGACACCGCATCGTGCTCGTGGACCCTCGTGATCTCGAAATGGACGAACCGAGCTACGCGGCCCGGTACGAGCTTCTACGTTCGCTACACCGCCAGAGATTCAAAGGAGCCGCCGACACTCCACGCCGCGACGCCGGACGTCACCGTCCGCCTCGCCGGCGAAGCTCGATCAGGTCCAGAATCGGACTTCCGGTGAGCGTCGACGCCCCCACCCGCACACGACCCCGCACGGTGATTCGTTCGAGGGGCTGGAGCCCCTCGCCGCGCGCGAGGAGTTCGGGGGGGAGCGCGACGTACACGAACGGCACCGCGCCCCCGTCTTCGGGCCGCGTGAGAAGGAACGGCTCGCCTTCGTAGAAGTCGCTTCGGACGGACTCCGCGCGCTCCAACGAGATGAACTGGAGGTCCCAACTCACGATCCGACCGCGCCACCGTGCCGGGTCCGTGGCCACCGCCTCGGGAGTCGCCTGGGCCGACGCCGCCGTGTCGGCATCGGCGACGGTCGCGGTGTCCGGCATCCAGACCCACCCGTCGATACGTACCCGCGCCCAGTTACCCTCGCGGGCGAGCACCCCGATCTCGCTTCCGGCCGCCGCCGTCGCGAGGGTGTCGCCGTCGGGAGCACCGAGGACCGCCATGCCGCGGGCGCCCACCCGCACGGTCGCGTCGGGTACGGGGTCCGGCGCGGACGTCGGGCCGGCGCTCGGCGTCGGCGCGGCGGTGACGGACGGAGCCGCCTCCTCGATGTCGACCGAAGCGCGCCACACCCAGGCGCGCCGGCGCACCTGCACCCAGCCGGGAATCCGATCCACTTCGTGGAGCAGCGCACCGCGTTCCAGGCGAACGGAGACCGCACCCCTCGGCTCGGCCCTCAGGTTCTCGCCGTCCGCATCGGGGTCCTCGGGCACCACGACGAGATCGAAGCCGTCGCGATCCGTCACCTGCAGGCTCCGCACCCAGACCCACCCCTCGAGCTCGACCTGGACCCACCCGGCTCGCTGATCGAGGACCGTGAACTCGGCCCCGCGGCGAAGCACCCCGAGCACGACTTCGTTGGGCTCGGCCCGCACGTTCTCGTCGATGCGCGCGACCGCCGTACCCTGCGCGCTGAGCGCCGCCGGGAGCGCGACCGCGAGGAGGCCCGCAGCCAGGCGAATCGCCCGGACAGGGCGGGAAACGATCGCTGAGAGGTCGTGTACCACGAACGAGTACCACGAGCGTGACGGGAACGGGGCCGGCGGGTGGGTGCAATCTGCCCGTCGCTCCGACGGTCGTCAATTGCGCTCGGCGTTGATTCGCGTACGGCGCGCCTCTAAGCTTGATGGCCCTTTTCGGGGCCCGGCCCGCTTCTGTCACCCCCGGAGTCCATGACGAAAATCCGTTGCGCCCTCGGGACGGCCGCGCTCGCGCTTGCCGTCGCCGCTCCTCTGCGGGCCCAGACGATCTCTTCGCCCTATCGGTACATCGAGAACGGTCAGGAGGCCGGTGCTTTCGCGGGGTACCTGAGCGCCGACCGCGGCCGCTTCGGCTTCGGCCCGGGCCCGGCGATGATCGCCGGGGGTCGGTACGGCGTGGAGCTCACCGGGCCGCTCGCGCTCGACGGCGTGTTCAGCGTGCTGCGCACCACGCGCGACGTGATCAACCCGGCGCGGCAGGAGGGCCAACGCGACACCGGCGCGGACGCCGACGTCGCGCTCCTGCTCTTCGAGGCCCGCCTTCGGTTCGCGCTTACGGGCCGACGTACGTGGAACGGCCTCCAGCCCTACCTGACGGCCGGGGGCGGGTTCGGCTTCGACGCCGAAGGCCGGCAACGCGCCGACATCGTGGAGCTCGAGGAGCGCGACCGCTTCGAGTTCGGCACGAAATTCACGGGCAGCTTCGGGGGCGGGGCGCGCTGGATCGTGAACGACCGCGCGACCGTCCGGCTCGAAGGGCTCATCAACCTCTGGAAGCTCAGCACGCCCGACGGCTTCCAGGACCCGGAGCGTGGGTTCGAGGCCGTGCCGGAGTCGGAGTGGGCGAACGCGCGGGGCGTCACGCTCTCGTTCACCTGGCGCTGGTAGAGACGCCGAGGGCCCCGGTGCCCGATTTCGAAGCGCTCCAGGCTGATTGGCTGCCGCTCGACGAAGCCGTCAGAACGGCGACCGAAGGCGTACGGCCGCTTCTCGCGTCGGAGGCCGCCGTCGGTGAGGCGCTCGGGCGTGTGCTCGCGTCCGACCTCCGCGCGGCGGTGACCATGCCCCCGCTCGACAACGCCGCGATGGATGGCTACGCGGTGCGTGCGAGCGACGTGCGCGGTGCCGGTCCCGAGAGCCCCGCGCGCCTGCGTGTTCTCCGTGCCGTGCACGCAGGGTCGCCCCCGGGGCCCGCCCTGGCCGCGCCGGGAGACGCCGTCCGCATCATGACCGGTGCGCCGGTCCCGGAGGGGGCCGACAGCATCGTCCGCGTCGAAGACACCGACGCCGAAGCGGCGGAGACCGGGGTCGTCCTCATCCGTTCGGACCGGGACGCGGGTCGGAATATCCGCCCGGCAGGTCGCGATTTCCGCGCGGGCGACGTGGTCGTCCGCGCCGGATCCGTCCTGACGCCGGGACGCATCGCCCTGGCGGTCGCGGCCGGGGTCGGCCGGGTGCCGGTGCACGGCGCGCCGCGGGTCGCGATCCTCTCGGCCGGCGACGAGCTGCGGGCGCCCGGCGACATCGACGACGTCCGTGCCGGAGTCGGGATTCCGGAGAGCAACGGCCCGATGATCGCGGCGGCGGTGCGTGCGGCGGGGGGCGAGCCGATCCTGATCGGTCCCGCCCGTGACGACGCCCGGGATATCGCGCGCCGAGTCGAGCAGGCGCGAGGCGCCGACCTGCTCATCACGATCGGGGGCGCGTCGATGGGCGAAGCCGACCTGATGAAGCGCGTTCTGCTCGAGCACGGGCTGAGGCTCGCGTTCTGGCGGGTCCGCATGCGCCCGGGAAGCCCGCTGAGCTTCGGCCGCCTCGACGCCCTGCCGGTGCTCGGGCTTCCGGGCAATCCGGCGTCGGCGTTCGTGGGCTTCCACCTCTTCGCACGCCCCATGATCCGCCGCCTGGTCGGCGACCCGGCCCCCTACGCGCCGGTGCTCCAGGCGCGGGCGGCCGAACCGTTCCACACCAGTCCCGGGCTCTGCCACTGCCTTCGCGTCTCGCTCGAACGTGACGGTGCGACGATGCTCGCGCGCTCGGCCGGACCGCAGGGCTCGGGGCTCGTGCATCCGCTCGCGGCGGCGCAGGGCCTGGCCGTGGTGCCGGAGGGGGTGGCCCGGGTCGAAGAGGGCGACCCGCTCCGGGTCCTCCTGGTGGACGCTGCGGAGCCGGGCCGGGCCGACCCGGGGTACATCGTGTCGCACCGCTGATGCGCCGCGTTCGCGCGCTGGTGGCGCTCACGGTCGCCGCGGGGCTCGCGGGTTGCGCGATTCCGCGATGGCCCGTCGAGGGCCCGCTCACTTCTCCGTTCGGGCTCCGCTGGCGTGGCGGCGTCCTGCCCGAGGTGCATCGAGGCGTGGACATCTCGGTGCCCACCGGCACTCCCGTGCGGGCCATGACGTCGGGTCGCGTCCGCTTCGCGGGCACCATGCGCGGGTACGGACAGGTGGTCTGGCTCGAGCACGGCGGACAGGTGCTCACCGTGTACGCGCACCTCTCGTCGATCGAGGTGCCGCTCGGCGCAGAGGTCGACGCTGGCGAGGTGATCGGCCTCAGCGGCGCGTCCGGAAATGCCGGGGCCCCACACCTGCACTTCGAGATCTGGCGCTGGGGCCGCGAAACCGACCCCGTTCCCCTGCTCGGGGGACCGCCGCGCGGTTGACGGCACCACGGCCGGGGCGGGACCTCAGCGCACCGCGCCGGGCCTTCCGCCGAACCGACCGTCGACGTTCCGCTGCTGGTAGTCGAACCGCAGGTCCTCGTTGTCGATCAGCGAAACCTCGAAGCGAAAGCTCCAGTTGCCGGTGGCCGTCTGCAGGAAGTCGAAATTGGCCTGCCAGCGGTGGAGGTCGCGCGTCAGACGGATCACGTGGTCGGTGAACTGGCTGTTTTCGAGGTCGTACCCCGTGCGCCAGGACATCTGCCAGTTGGTGGTCGGCTGCAGCGAGAAGGTCATCTGGAGCATCTCGCTCACGCCCTCGCCCGAGCGCGGGCGGTTCAGCGCGTAGCGGAAGTTGGCCGACCACTCGCCCACACGCCCTCCCCCTGCCCGTCTGGGCCCGCCGCGGCGGCCCTCGCCGGGTATGATCGAAGCCTCGTCGTTCGGCTCGCTCAGGGGATCGTCCACGCCCGGAGCACCCACCTCGCCCTCCGCGGGAGCGGGCGCACCGCGGGCACCACCCTGCGCCTGCGAATCCCCACCCCCCGACAGGCCGAGCCAGCGGATCAGCGAGGACCGGCTGTCGAGCGAGAACCCGAGGTTGAGTTGCGAGAGGTGCGGCGCGAAGCGTCGACTCGGCTCGCCACCCTCCTCACCTTCGACACCGCCGGTGGGCGCTTCGTCGTCGAAGAGCGAATGCGCCAGGTTGACCTGAATGCCTCGGAGGTAATCCGAGGTGATCGTGTTGGTCAGCGTCGTCGTGCGAAACCCGCGGAGCAGCCCGAGCGAGTCGCCCTCGACGAAGTCGTAGGTGATCGCGCTGGTCTTGAGCGCGAGCACGTTCACGACCTCGCCGGTTTCGAGGCGCCGAAGCCCGTCGGCGCCGACCTCGACGCTGTCCGGGGCCGTCGCCGTGTCGCCCTCCGTGCGGCGCTTGGCCTCGAAGGTCTGGTTCAGCGAAAGGGTCAGTACGCTGTTGGGCTGGAGCGCGCGGGTGCCGAAGACGAGCTGTTGGACCTCGTTCGGCTCCACGGCCGGCGACCAGTCGTAGCTGAAGCTCGGCGAGATCTTGTGCCGGACCCGCTCGAAGCCCCCGAACCCCGGGAAGAATCCGTAGATGTCACTCTTCAGGGCGGCCCCGAAGGCGACGCGCGAGGGCGCGCGCAGGAAGTCCTGGGCGTAGCGGGCCGTGTCCGAGCGCATGGCCGAGCCCGAGATCGAGATGCGCGGCGTGAACGTCGTGGACCCCACCAGCGTCTGCTGGAAGCTCAGCGACGAGCTCCAGTCGACGGTGGCCTGACGCACGTCGACCTGTTCGCCGCCCTCGAGCTCCTGCGCGGCGAGCCGGCCCTCGAGCGTCTGGAACGCGCGAATGCCGAGGTCGGCCACCTGCCCCGGAAAGAACGGCAGGCTGTCGCGGGGCACCCCGAGGGTCGAGGCTTCACGGTAGCTGACGTTGCCGCCGAGCGACACCCGACCCAGCGTGATCGATCCGTTCACGCTTCCGTTCAACTGCCCCTCGTCGTACCGGCTCGCGTCGGCGGCGAAGTCCCGGATCGACCGCCGCATGCTCCCGCCACCGCTCAGGGTGATGTTGTTGAGCGGCGAGGCCTGGTTGGCGGGCGCGGGAAAAAGCGTGATGGTCTTGAGCGAGAGGCTCAGGTCGGGCAGCGTCATCTCGACCCGGTCGTCGGTCAGGTACTGACGGCGGTTGGCCGACAGGCTCAGGTTGCCCCAGTCGAAGCGGTGCGTGAGGCCGCCCTGCGAGTCGATCGAACGGGTGAGCTCCTGGGGGTTGAAGCTGTTCTGGCTGACGAAGCTCGAACTCGAGGCGTAGTTGGCGGACATGCGGACGGCAGTCCGCTCCGACGCGTCCCACCGATGTCGCGTGTTCAGCGTGAGCTCGGTGCCACCTTCGGCACGCCAGTACCGCCGCAACGACACGCCGCCGTCGAGGAACTGCCGCAGCCACCGATACTGGATGTTGGCGTTGAGAGCCGTGTAGTTGTCGTCGAACCAATCGAGCGCGAGGGTGGCGTCCGAGTACTGGCTCATGGCCCAGTAGTAACCGACGTTGCTCACGCGGCGCCGGTACCCCCCGCTCGTGCGCACGATGTCGTTGACCGAGAAGCGCGGCGTCAGCAGGCCCGATGCGCGCCCCGACGCCAGCGACTGCGCGATGAAGGGCAGCCACGCCACCGGCACGTCGCCGAAGTAGAGCCGCACGGGGCGCGCGACCAGAATCGAGCCCCGCACGATCTTGAGCTGGTCGGTCTCGAAGTGGTAATGCGGTTCGTCGAGCTCGCACGAGGTGAAGCGGGTCTTGTGTCCGTACGCGACCTCGGGCTGAATGAGCGGCAGGTCGCCGCTCACGATCCAGCTCGCGCCCTCGTCGAACCTCGTGCGCGCGCCGGCCGCCGAGGCCTCTTCCCGGTCGAGTTGGACCCGAAGCCGGTCGCTTCGGACCTCCTCGCCGTTCGCGGGCACGTAGACCGGGTGGCCGATCGCGTCGACCGTGCTCGCTGCGTCGTCGAAGCGGATCATCGAGTCGGCCTGCAGCCGCTCGCGTTCGCGGGTGAGCACCGCCGGCCGCGCCGAATCGCCGTACAGGTAGAGTACGCCCTCGCCGGCCCGGTACTCCGCCGAGGTTCCCTCGTACTCGGCGGGCAGGTAGCCGGGCAAAGCCCTCAAGCGGGCCAGCAGATCGCCCGGCCCGGCGCCCTGTGACGTGGCGCCGGCTGCGCCCTGCTCCGCC
>CBFGQV010000135.1:0-7419 GCA_965651045.1 uncultured bacterium | reverse complement strand
TGCCCTCCCACCCGCTGTTCGCCGAGCACATCCGCGTGCTGCGGCGGTTCCTCGCCAGGCTGGAGGCGCTGGTGACGGGGCGCCTGCGGTGGGTCGAGGTCGAGCGCCTGCCGGTGGCGCTCGACTCCGCCCACCTGGCGCTCTTCGCGCGTACGACGCTGGAAGAAGAGAACCGCGAGCTTCGACACCTGCTCGTGCTGTCGGAGCGGCTGGGCGCCGAGTACGTGGCGGCCGCCGTGGTGCGGCCGGGTACCCGCGGGTCGGAGAGTCTCTTTCTGCTCGACGTGGGTCAGGACGTCGGTGTGGCGCCGCTGGCCCCGGTCATCACGCGCGCGGGCCTGGCCGGGGTCGTACGCGAGGTGCACGGGTCGTCGGCGATCGGCATGGATTGGACCCACCCGGAGTTCCGTGCCAGCGCCATGACCGTCGACGGCCTCGCCTACGGATTCGTGGAGAGCGTGTCGGGCGAGTTTCGCGAGAGCGACCGCCTGGTGCTCTCCGATACGCCGTTCAGCACCGACGTGCCCGCCGGAAGCCTCGTCGTGACGTCGGGGCTCGGGGGCATCTTTCCGCGAGGCGTGCCCATCGGACGCGTGACGGAGCTGGCCGAAGCGGAGGGAGGGTGGCGGAAGAGCTACTGGCTCGAGCCGTTCGTGCCGGCCGCGAGCCTCGCGCACGTGCTCGTGGCGACCGGCCCGGCGGAAGCTCGGTCGGACGATCTGGCCCCCGCGTATCCGGTCGACGAGATCGTCAGCCGCCAGGAGCGCGTCGAACGTGATCGGCAGCGTGCGGACTCGCTCGCCGCCCTCACGCAGGAAGTCGAGAGGCTTCGTGCCCGGCTGGACTCGCTCCGCCGCCCGCCGCCGTCGTCGCCGCCCGCGGGCTCCGACCCGGAAGGGGGCGCGTCGTGAGGGCGCTGCTCGGAGGAACGCTGCTGGTGGTGCTGCACCTGGTCCTGCATGTCGGACTGGGGTTCGGTGCCGGCGCCCCGGACCTGCTGACGCTCGGGCTGCTGATCATGGCGCGCGAGCTGGGTGTCGGGTACGCGGCGCTTCTGGGGCTTCTCCTGGGTCTTCTGGAAGACGCGCTCAGCGTGCCCACCTTCGGCGCGACGGCGCTCGCCATGACGGTCGTGGCCGTCGCCGGTGCGCGCACGCGGGACCTCTTCGTCGGAGATTCCGGGCTCTTCGCGCTCGCCTACCTTTTCGTCGGCAAATGGGTGCGGGACCTCCTCCAGTGGCTGCTGGTAGGAGAAGAGTTCCGGGCGCCCTTCGTTCAGGCGATGCTGATCGACGGAGCGCTCGCGGCCCTGTACGTTGCCGTGGTCGGGCTGGCCATTCTGGCACTGCTCGGCATTTCGTGGGACTCGGCGGAGACCCGGTGAGGTGAAGCAGAGGTGAAACACCATCATCCGCATGCACGCCGCGCGCGGGCGCAGGTGGCCAACGCCGCCGTGTGGGTGGTTTTCGCCCTGCTCGCCGCCTCGTTTTTCCGCATCCAGGTGCTCCGGTCGGACGCCTACGCCCTGACCGCGGAGTCGAACCGGCTTCGCCCCCTCGATCTGCCCGCTCCCCGTGGGCGCATTCTCGATCGCAACGGGTTGGTGATCGCCGACAACGTGCCCGGATACGGCGTCACCCTGCTTCCCGGCCCGGTGGACTCCACCCTCGCGGCGTTGGACCGACTCGCGACGGTGCTCGCGCTCGATTCGGCGCGCACGGACGAGCTCCGAACGCGGGTTCGGGCGGCGCCGACCCAGCCGCTCCCGGTGCTCACCGACGCACCCTACGAGGTCATCGCCGCGCTCGAGGAGCGCCGTGTCGCGTTTCCGGGCGTGTTCATCGAGAGCCGGCCGAAGCGACGCTACCCGGGGGGCGCCGCAGTGGGGCACGTGGTGGGCTACATCGGCGAGATCACGGCCGACGAGCTGGCCGCGCCCGACTACCAGGCCGATCACTACGAGCAGGGCCTGATCGTCGGGAAGACCGGGATCGAGCGGCAGTACGAGGGCCTGCTTCAGGGGCGCAAGGGCGTGCGGTACGTGGAGGTCGACGCGCGGCTTCGCATCGTCGGGGACTTCGGCGGGGTCGCCACGACACCGGCGATTTCCGGTGAGGATCTGCGCCTGAGCCTCGATCTGGAACTCCAGGAGTGGATCCACCGCATCTTCCCGGACACCCTCATGGGTGCCGTGGTCGCGCTGGACCCCGCCGATGGCAGCGTGCTCGCACTGTATTCGGCGCCGTCGTTCGATCCGAACCTCTTCGTCGGCGGCATCGACCGGGAGAGCTGGAGGCGGCTGAACGAAGATCCCCAGGAACCGTTGTACAACAAGGCGGTGCTCGGGCGGTACGCGCCGGCATCGACCTGGAAGCTCGCGTCGGCCGCCATCGGGCTGGACCTCGGGCTGGTCGAGCCCGACGAGCGCATGCCGCTCCAGTGTCGGGGCAGCTACACCTTCGGGGGGCGTACCTGGCGGTGCTGGAAGCCCGACGGGCACGGCGACATCACGCTGCTCGAGGCGATCCAGCACTCGTGCAACGTCTATTTCTACCAGCTCGGCGCGCGCATCGGCCTGCAGCGGCTGCTCGACGAGGCGACCGATCTCGGGTTTTCGGAAACCTGCGGCATCGACCTGCCCCAGGAAGAGCCGGGCATCTTTCCTCGGGGGCCCGAATACTGGGAGCGCGTCTGGGGCGCCGCGCCCCGTGAGAGCGAGGTGATGTCGCTGATCATCGGGCAGGGCCCGAACCAGCAGACGCCGCTCAAGCTTGCGCAGTTCTACGCCGCCATCGCCAGGGGAGGGTCCGCGCCCGCGCCCAGGCTGGCGCCCGCATACGCCGACGAGGCCCCCGACGCCTGGCGCCTCGACCTCAGCCCACGCGCGATCGACGTCATGCTCGAGGGGCTCCGCCGGGTGACCCAGCCCGGCGGCACGGCGTACATGTCCTCGCTCGAGCATTGGGACCTCTACGGCAAGACGGGCACGGGCCAGAACCCGCTGAGCATTCAGGGCCTCGCCGAAGACGATGCCTGGTTCGCGGGCATGGCCGGGCCGAGGGGAGGGGAGCCCGAGGTCGTCGTGGTCGTGCTGGTGCAGTACGGGGGCGGGGGCTCCTCGGTCGCCGCGCCGATCATGGCCAAGACGGCCGACTTCTACCTCCGGCGCAAGTACGGCATTCCGGTCGACACGATCCAAACGCTCCGCGAGCACCTGCTCACGCGCGGGTGGCCGTCGTGGGCCACCCAGAACCAGCCGTGATCGAACGCCTTCGCGCGTGGGCGGTCGACCCGCCGCTGGTCGGGGCGGTGCTGCTCCTGAGCCTGTTCGGGCTCGCCATGATCTTTTCGGCGGGGGTGACGAACAACCCGACGACCGCCCAGGGCGTGTGGATGCGCCAGGGCGTCTGGCTCGTGCTTGCGCTCGGGGTCTTCACGGTGGTCAGCAGGGTGCCCCTGCGTTGGCTCGAATGGGCGGCGACGCCGGCCTACGTCTTCGGGGTCGTACTGCTGGCCGCGACCCTGATCGTCGGCACCGGCGCCGGCACCGCGGCAGGCACGCGTAGCTGGATCGTGATCGGCCCGCTCCAGTTCCAGCCCGCCGAGCCCGCCAAGCTCGCGACCATTCTGGTCCTCGCCCGCTACCTGTCGAGCCGGTCTCAACGCCCGACGGGGCTTCGCGACGTACTTGTGCCGGGCGCCATCGTCGCGCTCCCGCTCCTGCTCGTGCTGCGGCAGCCCGACCTCGGCACCGCGCAGGCGTTCGTGGGCATTCTCTTCGCCGCGCTCTTCTGGGCGGGCACGCCGCTCTACGTGCTCGCCCTGCTCGCGAGCCCGGTGCTCGGCCTCGTGCTCTCGTTCAACACGGTGGGCTGGTCCATCTACATCGTGCTCCTGCTCGCCTCGCTCTACCTGCTGCGCCACCGGCTCTTCCTCTACGAATCCTTCGCCGTGATGCTGGCGAATTTCGCCGCCGGCACGATCGCGCGCCCGCTCTGGAATTCACTGGCCGAGTACCAGCAGAACCGCCTTCTGGTCTTCCTGGACCCCGAGGTCGACCCTCGTGGAGCGGGCTACCACCTGATCCAGTCCAAGGTCGCGATCGGCTCGGGCGGCATCTGGGGCAAGGGCTTCACCGAAGGCACGCAGAAGCGGTTCGGCTTCCTTCCGGAGCAGCACACGGACTTCATTTTCAGCGTCGTGGGCGAGGAGCTGGGATTTCTCGGCGTGCTCCTGGCGCTGGGGCTGATCGCCTTCGTGATCCTGCGGCTGGTCAGGTTGGCCGAGGATTCCGACGATCCCTTTGCCGGGCTGGTGCTGCTCGGTATCTTCGGGTCCTGGATGGTACACATTCTCATCAACATCGGGATGACGGTCGGTATCGTCCCCGTTACCGGGATCCCCCTGCCGTTCGTGAGCTACGGGGGGTCCTTTCTCTTGATGTCGTGGGTGGCCGTGGCGGTCGCGGTGAGGGTCGCGCACGACGACGAACGATCCGGGGCCTGACCCCGGGCCTGGCGAGGAGCGCGAGTGGCCTGGTTCCGCAAGGACAAGAAACCCCTCAAGGCGTCGGACAAGCGGGACCTTCCCGGAGACGTCTTCGACAAATGCGAGGGGTGCGGTGAGATTCTCTATCGCGAGAAGCTCGCCCAGAACCTCGACGTCTGCCCGAACTGCGGCTTCCACTTCCGCATCTCGGCGGACCGATACGTCGAGTTGCTGCTCGACGACGGGTCGTTCGAAGAGATGGACGCCCACCTCAGAAGCGCCGACCCGCTCGGCTTCACCGACCTCAAGGCCTACCCCGACCGCGTCGCGGCCGCAGAGCAGAAGGTGGGGCGGAACGACGCGCTCCTGGGCGGCGTCGGCACGCTCGAAGGACTGCCGGTCGCCCTCGCTGTCATGGACTTCCGCTTCATCGGAGGCTCGATGGGGTCGGTGGTCGGCGAGAAGATCGCCAGGGTGGCGCGGCGGGCGCTCGCCGAACGGCGCCCGCTCCTGATCGTCAGCGCGTCGGGTGGGGCCCGCATGATGGAGGGCATCTACTCGCTCATGCAGATGGCCAAGACGTCGGCGGTGCTCGGACAACTGCACGAAGAGGGGATTCCCTTCGTCTCCATTCTCACCGACCCGACCACGGGTGGCGTGACCGCGTCGTACGCGATGCTCGGCGACGTGAACCTCGCCGAACCCGGGGCGCTGATCGGATTCGCCGGGCCGCGGGTGATCGAAGAGACCATCAAGCAGGAGCTTCCCGAGGGCTTCCAACGCTCCGAGTTCCTGCTCGAGCACGGCATGGTCGATCGCGTGGTGGACCGGCGGCGGCTCCGTTCGACGATCGAGCTGCTTCTGCGCCACATGCTCGACGACTGGGGCGTCGAGGCGTGACCCAGGGGTCTTCCGACGGCGGAGGGCTCGCGCAGGCGCCGGACCGGCTCGACCGCCCCTTCGAAGATCCCCTCTTCGACCGCCTCTTTCCGCCGCTGCCGGCGGGCGTGCACTGGGGCCTCGGAAGGGTGGATCGTGCCCTCGCGAAGCTCGGCCGGCCCGAACAGTCGGTGCCCGCGCTGCACATCGGGGGTACGAACGGCAAGGGCTCCGTGGCGTCGACCTGCGCGGCGGTGCTGGGTGCGGGCGGGCGGCGGGTGGGCCTCTACACCTCGCCCCACCTGTGCTCGGTGCGCGAGCGATTCCAGGTCGGTGGCCGGCCGGTGCCCGAAGACCGCCTCATCGCCTACGCCGACGAGATTCGAGACGTGGTCGCCGAGCACGGACTCACCTTCTTCGAGGCGGCGACGGTGCTCGCCTTCCACACCTTCCGGCGCGAGGGCGCCGAGGTCCAGGTCGTCGAGGTCGGGCTCGGCGGGCGCCTCGACGCCACCAACGTGCTCGAACCCGTGGCGGCGGCCATCACCAACGTCGCGATGGACCACCAGGAGTTCCTGGGCGACACGTTGCTTCAGATCGCGCGCGAGAAGGCCGGTATCATCAAGATGGGCGTGCCGATCGTGACGGCCGAAACCGACCCGGAGGTGCTCGCGCTCTTCGCCGAGTTGGCCGACCTCATCGACGCGCCACTCCACCGGCTCGACGCGGAGCGCGACCTTCTCGACGTCGAGGTCGCCCGCCACCAAACCTCGTTCGGACTGAGGACCGGGGCCTGGGGCGAGCTGCGGCTCACCACGCCGCTGGTCGGGCCGCACCAGGCGGTCAACACGGCGCTGGCGGTGCGCCTGCTCGAGCTGATGCCGGACGCGTTGCGGCCCACGGCCGACGCGGTGCGGCGCGGGGTCGCGAGCGTCCGCTGGCCGGGCCGCGACCAGATCGAGGTCGTCGATGAGACGACCTGGCTCTTCGATGTGGCGCACAACATCGCGGGCACGCAGTCGCTCGTGGGGGTGCTCGACCGGCTGGCGCTGCCGGGCCCGCGCATAGGGTTGATCGGGGTGCTCGGCGACAAGGAGTGGCGCGTCATGCTTCCGCCGCTCCTTTCGCGACTCGACCACGCCGTGCTGACGCAGCCGCCGTCGGCCCCCCGGAGCCGGCGCTGGAACCCTGCCGCGGTCCTGGAAGAGCTGGTCGTCTCCGGCGGCGTGGCGCGTGCGCACGTCGAGGTCGAGCCGGACTTCGCGCAGGCTCTCGAACGGACCCGCGATCGCGCCGGCGGGGGAACGGTCGTGGTGACCGGCTCCTGCCACACCGTGGGTGACGCGCTCAAGGCGCTCGACCGGGTTCCATTCAGGAACGGGTCGGCGTAACTTCCGGGTCTATGGCCGCGACCGAATTCTCGCGGCTGCCGGGCTTCCGGGACTTCCCCCCGGAAGAGCTGGCGGTCCGCTCGCATCTTCTCGCAGCCTGGCGCCGGGTCTCCCGGCGCTACGGCTGTCAGGAGTATGACGCGCCCCCGCTCGAGTCCCTCGAGCTCTACGTGGAGAAGAGCGGCGAGGAGATCGTCGGACAGCTCTACAACTTCGTCGACAAGGGCGGACGCGAGGTCGCGCTCCGTCCCGAGATGACGCCTTCGCTCGCGCGCATGCTGGCCGAGCGGAGTCGCGCGTTGCCGAAGCCGATCCGGTGGTTCTCCACCCCGCAGCTCTTCCGGTACGAGCGACAGCAGCGCGGCCGCCTGCGCGAGCACTTCCAGTGGAACGTCGACATCGTCGGCGAGGACGCGGTCGGGGCCGACGCCGAGGTGCTCGCCGTCGCGCTCGACGGGCTTCGCGAACTGGGGCTCACCGCGGCCGACGTACGGGCGCGGGTGTCGGACCGGCGGCTGCTCGCGGCGCTCTGCCGCAGCGTGGGAGTCGAAGAGGCGCGACTGCTGGCGACCTACCAGGTCGTCGACAAGCTCGAGCGGGAACCGCGCGAACGCTCGCTCGAACGGCTCCGCACCGAGGCCGGGCTCTCCGACGACCGGGC
>CBFGQV010000134.1:0-7445 GCA_965651045.1 uncultured bacterium | reverse complement strand
CAGGGTCCACCAGCCGCGACCCGTGGCGAGCGCATAGCCGTCGGGCCCGAGAAAGAACGGCACGTCCGAGCCGAGCGTGGCGGCGATCTCGTGCAGTTCCTCGGGCTCGATCTCGGCAGCATGCAAGGCGCCCAAGGCGCGCAGGGTGGCCGCCGCGTTCGAGCTGCCCCCACCCAGCCCGGCGCCCGCAGGAACGCGCTTCTCGAGGCGCATACGCACGCCGAAGTCGGGGTTGAAACGGTCCATGAAGGCCCGCGCCGCCCGCACCACGAGGTTCTCTTCGGGCGGTCCGAGGTCGGCACCCGCGACCTCGAACTCGATGCCGGGGTCCTTCGTGCGCTGGACCATGATGAGGTCGTCGAACTCGATCGCGTGCATGAGCGTTTCGAGTTCGTGGAAGCCGTCGTCGCGCCGAGCCAGAACGCGGAGGGTGAGGTTGACCTTGGCGGGCGACCGGACGACGACCGCGTCGCCGTCAGGCACCGTCCCCCTCCGACAGAGGGTCCCCGTGCTCGGCCTCGACCGCAGCTTCGACGCGTTCTTCGCTCGCGCGCACGTCGCCGAGCGAGAGGCCCAGGCTGCGCGCATACCACAACCCGATCAGCGTCACCGGTACGAAGCCACCGAGGTGATACCCGTAGGCGAAGGCGAGCGTGCGCGCCGCATCGACACCGTAGACGGTATCAAGCGCGAAATCGACCGAGGCGTGGAAGGTGCCGAAGAACCCGGGGGCCGCGGGCAGCGCGACCCCGAACCCGACCACGGCTTCCGTGAAGAACGCCGCGACGAGCCCGGCGTCGATCTCGAAGGCGAGCATTCCGAGCCAGAAGGAGAGGCCATGGAACGCCCAGAATCCCACCGACCAGAGCACGGCCTGCGCCAGCAGCCAGGGGCTCCGCACGACGCCCAGCGCGTCGAGAAAGGCCGCCAATGCGTCGACCAGAGTGCGCCCGAACGACGCCGGAAGTCGCGGGGCGACGCGTTCGGCCGCCCCGAGAAGCTGCCTCGGAAAGGCCAGGAGCAGGGCGAGGAGCACGACCATCACCCCGAGCAGGACCACGGCGCTACGCACGAGCAGCCCGAAGCGGGGTCCGAGCGTCACCTCCGGAAACCCGGGCGAGAGCACCGTCGCCACCAGGAACGCAGCCAGGACGAGGCCGTCGAGAACGCGCTCGACCACCAGCGATCCGAAGGCGCCGCTTACCGTCACGCGCGGCTCCATGCGGGCGAGCGCATAGGCCCGGGCGAACTCCCCCACCCTGGCCGGCAGGAGGTTGTTGGCCATGAAGCCGATGTTGACGGCCGCATAGCGACTCCGGAGACCGGTGCCCGGATCGATGGTGTGCAACAACACCTTCCACCGGAGCGCCCGCACGAAGAATCCGGCGGTGGCGACGAAGACGGCGGCCGCGAGCAACCCCAGGTCGGCCTGCTGGATCTGCGCCCAGATCTCGACCAGCGACTCTTCGCGAAGCGTGAACCAGATGAGGAACGCCGAGAGCGCGAACCCGATCAGGACCTTGAGGTTCACGCCCCGGACGCCTCGTCTCGCGCCGCGCGGCCGGCCGCGCCCTTCACGAGCGTCGCCATGTCGCGAACCGCGGCTTCGAGCCCCACGAAGACCGCGCGCGAGACGATGCTGTGGCCGATGTTCAGCTCCTCGATGCCCGCGATCGCTGCGACCTGTCGCACGTTCTCATAGGTGAGGCCGTGTCCGGCGTGGACCGCAAGCCCGCGTTCCCGGCCGAGATCGGCCGCACGAACCAGGCGCTCGAGCTGCCTCGAGCGGGCGTCGTGCCCGCGCGCGTTGGCGTACTCGCCGGTGTGCAGTTCGACCGCCTCCACCCCCAGCTCGGCCGCGCGCTCGAGCGCCGCCGGCTCGGGGTCGATGAAAAGCGACGTGCGAATCCCCACGGCGCGAAGCCGCTCCACCGCGCGCTCGAGCTCCGACCCGGCGCCGAGCAGATCCAGTCCGCCCTCGGTCGTGATCTCCTGGCGCCGTTCCGGTACGAGCGTCGCCTGGTGGGGGCGGAGTTCGCACGCGAGCTCGAGAATCTCGGGCACGGTGGCGAGCTCGAGGTTGAGCGCCGTACGCACGGTCTCGTGAAGCAGCCGCACGTCACGGTCGGAGATGTGCCGGCGATCTTCGCGCAAGTGCACCGTGATGCCGTCGGCACCGGCCAGCTCGACGAGGACCGCCGCGCGTACCGGATCGGGCTCGTCGGTACGGCGCGCCTGCCGCACGGTGGCGACGTGATCGATGTTGACGTACAACCTCATCGGAACTCCCTGAGCAGCGTTCGCATGGCCTCGGCCGGGTAGGTCGTGTCGCCCCGCTCCGCCGCGATCTCCACGAGTTCGGCGCCGAGCGCGAGATAGACCGCACGCTCGCGCGCGTCGAGCGCGGCCAGGTGGAGCCGCACCGTCTCCAGGTCACCGCGCACGATCGGGCCGGTGAGCCCGGCGGCGAGGCCCATCGACTCCACGTTGTCGAGGCTGCCACGGAGCAGCGGAATCAGCGCCTTTATCGCCTGTTCGTGCGTGAGCCCGACGCCCTCGAGAAGCCTCGCTCCGCTCGCCACGAGGGCGACGAGTCCATTCGAAGCGAGCGCGGCCGCCGCATGATAACGTGCGCGGCGCTGGACCGGGACCTCGACGACCTCGCCGCCGAGCGCCGCGACGATCCGCCGGGCGACCGCCGCAGCCCGTGGCTCGCCCGACACGGCGAAGGACGAACCGGGAAGCCGCTCGGCGGCCCGGAGCGGGTGGGCGAGCGCCTGAAGTGGATGGATCGAGCCGACCGAATACCCCCGCGCGTGGAGCGGCGCGAGGGGTTCGGCGCTGAGCGCGCCCGAACAGTGGAACGCCGCGCAGCCCGGGGGGGCGTCGCCCTGCGCGGCAAGATCGTGGGCGACCTCGTGAATGCGGTCGTCGGGCACCGCGAGGATCACCGCCTCGGTGCCCGGCGGCACCGGCTCCAAGCCGTAGCGGTAGCGCGCGTGCATCTGCACGAAGAGCGGATGCCCCGGCGGCTCCGGGCGGCGGCCGTAGTAGACGAGGTCGCGCACGGCGTCGGCCTGGTGAAGCGCATAGCCCAGCGCGAGGCCCGTCCGGCCGGGCCCGACGATCACGACCCGCTCCATCACCGCGTCACGCGACCTCGAGAATCCGCACGCCCTCGCGCTGGCGCAGCCGGCCGAGCAGGACGTCGGGCACCCGCGCGCGGATCTCGATCACCGCTCCGTTGTCGTGACGCTCCATCACCTCTCCCTCACGATAGAGCGACGCCAGCGCCTCGCCGTCTCGCGCCGGCAGGTGCAGGTGCACGGCCTGGAGCCGGGCGCGCAGGCGGGCCAGAAGCGTGGCCTTGAGCGCCTCCAGCGTCGCGGGTTGGTGCGCCGACACGAACAGGGCCGGTTCGTTCTCGAAGGCCCGCACCCGATCGCGGAGCGCGTCTTCTTCGGCGTGCGTGAGGCGGTCGACCTTGTTGTAGACGAGCACCTGCGGGCGGTCGCCGAGATCGAGCTGGTCGAGCACTTCGCGCACCACCTGTTCCTGCTCTTCGCGGTCGGGGTGCGAGGCATCGATCACGTGCAGCAGCACGTCGGCCTCGCGCGCCTCTTCGAGCGTCGAGCGGAAGCTGGCCACAAGGTGGTGGGGGAGCTTGCGAATGAAGCCGACCGTGTCGGTGACGAGCGCGCGCTGGCCGTTGCCGAGATCGACGCCACGCGTGGTCGAGTCGAGGGTCGCGAAGAGCCGGTCCTCGACGAAGACATCGGACCCCGAGAGCGCCCTGAGCAGCGACGACTTGCCCGCATTGGTGTAGCCCACGAGCGCGGCGCGGAACTCGCCCTGCCGTGACTTCCGCTGCGTTTCACGCGCGCGGGCCACGCCCTCGAGCTTCCGCTTCAGGTCGGCGATGCGGGCGCCGATCAGTCGTCGGTCGGTCTCGAGCTGCGTCTCGCCAGGCCCGCGAAGGCCGATACCGCCCCTGGTGCGGGACAGGTGGCTCCACATGCGCTTGAGTCGCGGCAGCAGGTACTCGAGCTGGGCGAGTTCCACCTGCATGCGGGCCTCTCGGGAACGGGCCCGCGTGGCGAAGATGTCCAGGATCAGCTCCGAGCGATCCATCACCCGGACGCCCAGATGCTCCTCGAGGTTCTTGCCCTGGGCCGGCGTGAGTTCCTCGTCGAAGATGACCAGGTCCGCCCCCGCGGTCTCGGCGGCCTGCTTGAGTTCGTCGGCCTTTCCCTCGCCGATGAAGAAGCGCGGGTGCGGCGCGTCGACGCGCTGTCGCACGACCGCGACCACGCGGCCTCCGGCCGTGTCCGTCAGCCGAGCCAGCTCTTCGAGGTGTTCTTCGACGATACGGGGATCCACCTGCCGCAGCGGCGCGGCCACGAGCACCGCCCGGTCGACCGGGCGCACGTTGTCGATCAGTTGCGTCGGAATCGGCGTCCTGCTCCTCTGAGAACGTAGGTCACACGCATCAAGTACCGCCGGAATCGTCGCGAGGTCCGGCCTCGTCTCCCGTCTCTCTTCCGGCCCCTCCGCTCGCGCCGTCGCCACCCGCGGCCGCCTCTCTTCGCCGGCGCGCGAACCACTCCATGCGTTCGGCGAGCGTCTTCTCGTACCCGAAGCGGCCGGGACGGTAGAAACGCCGGTTCTCGAGGCCGTCGGGAAGGTAGCCCTGCGCTGCCACGCCGCCCGGTTCATCGGGGTCGTACCGGTACCCCTCTCCATACCCGAGGTCGCGCATGAGCCCGGTGGGGGCATTGCGAAGATGGAGCGGCACCGGTGCCGACGGTGTCTCACGCGCCGCCGCCCGGGCCTCGGACCACGCACGGTAGATGCGGTTCGATTTCGGAGAGGTGGCGAGGTACGCCGCCACCTCGGCCAGCGCCAGGTCGCCTTCGGGCGAGCCCTGGAAATGGAAGGCATCGCGGCCTGCGAGCGCCACTTCGAGCGCCCGGGGATCGGCGAGTCCGATGTCTTCGACCGCCATGCGCACCATGCGCCGCGCGATGTAGAGCGGATCTTCCCCGCCCTCGAGCATGCGCGCCAGCCAGTACAGCGCCCCGTCGACGTCGCTCCCGCGCACCGACTTGTGCAAGGCCGAGATGAGGTTGAAGTGCTCCTCTCCCCCCTTGTCGTAGATGGCGAAGCGGTGCTGCACGGCCTCGCGCAACACGTCGTCGTCGACGGTACCGCCCTCTCCGGCGAGTGCGGCCGCCGCTTCGAGCACGCCGAGCGCACGCCGGGCGTCGCCGTCGGCCTCGTGCGCCATGCGGTCCAGCAGTTCCGGCGCGACCGTGAGGCCGAGGGCGCCGAGCCCGCGTTCGGAATCGTCCAGCGCGCGCTCGAGCAGGCGGCGAATGTCGGCGTCGGCGAGCGCTTCGAGCACGTATACGGGCGCGCGGGAGAGGAGCGGCCGCACGATCTCGAACGAAGGGTTCTCGGTCGTCGCACCGATCAGCACCACGGTGCCCGACTCGACGTGCGGCAGGAACGCGTCCTGCTGGGCCTTGTTGAACCGATGGATCTCGTCGCAGAAGAGGATCGTGCGGCGGCCCGTGGCGCGGAGCCGCGTACCCGCTTCGGCGATGATTTCGCGCACTCGCGCGATGCCCTCGGTCACGGCCGAGAAAGGCTCGAAGTGGGTTCCGGTTCGCTCGGCCACAAGGCGCGCGAGGGTGGTCTTTCCACTTCCCGGCGGTCCCCAGAGAATCATGCTCTGGGGGGATTCCCGCTCCAGCATGGCACCGAGCGCGCGGCCTTCGCCGAGCAGGTGCCGCTGGCCCACGAACTCGTCGAGCGTCCGGGGTCGCATGCGGGCCGCGAGCGGGGCGCCGGGGTCGGGTCCATGCCCATGGTCACCGGGTGGGCGGCCCGCCTCCGGAGCGCCGTCGAACCCGGCGTCGGAGGCGCCGAAAAGCGAGAGATCGTCGCTCACGCCCTCTCCTCCTCTTCGAGCAGGGCGCCCACGCGTGCCTGCAGTGCCTCGGGCGTGTTCCGGGCGGGGTCTTCGAGCACCCAGTCGAGCAGCGCGTCGAGAAGGCGCCCGAAGCGCGGCCCCGGTCGGAGCCCCATGGCGATCAGCTCGCGTCCGCCCAGGCGGAGGTCACCCACCGCGAGCGGCGGCCCGGCCGCCAGCGTCCGGCGAAGCGCGCGGATCGCGGAACGGGGGTTGTCGCCGGACCCCGCCCGGCAGCGGGCGATCCAGAGTCGGGCGAGGTCGGGCAGCAGCGCAGCCCCGAAACGGGCGAGCCACCGCCGAAGTCCGGCCGGGTCGGCGTTCGGCGACGGGGGCGTCGGACCCGCGGCCACCAGGCGAGCCACCAGATCGACCTGCGCGTTCGAGGCACGGAGCCGCGTGAGCAGCGCTGCCGCCCGCGCGCCGCCCCGTGCCGCCTCGGCGTCGGCGGCTGGAAGCCCCTCGACCGCCTCGGGGTCGCCTTCGACCGGAGGCGCCGACCCGAGGTGCGTCAGGAGCGCGGCCACGCGCAGCCAGGGCCGGTGCATCGGCGCGCTCTCGACCTCGGCGAGCGTTCGGCGCCACCCGTCGTCGTCGAGCGCCGCCAGCTCGGGCAGGAGGACCGCGAGCGCCCCGGACTCGCGGTAGAGACGGAGCGCGCGTGACGGCGTCGGGTCTTGCCCGAGCACCTTCACCACTTCTTCACGGACGCGCTCGACGGACAGCTTCGCAAGCTGGCCCACGCCGTCTCGCATGGCGCGCCAGGTGGCCGGCTCGACCTCCAGGTGGAAGCGGCCCGCGAAGCGGATCCCCCGAAGAATGCGGAGGTGGTCCTCGGCGAAGCGCTCGGCGGGCTCTCCGACCGCCCGCAGAACGCCGTCGCGCAGGTCACCGGCACCGTCGAAGGGATCGTAGAGCACGCCGCGCAGCGGGTGCCAGGCGACGGCGTTGATGGTGAAATCGCGCCGGGCGAGGTCGTCGTCGACGCGGTCGGCGAACCGCACGACCGCGTGCCGGCCATCGGTCTCGACGTCCTGCCGGAAGGTCGTCACCTCGTAGAGCGTACCGTCGTTCGCGAGCACGCCCACGGTTCCGTGCGCGAGTCCGACCGGCACGGTGCGGCGGAAGAGGCGGCGCACGTCGCCCGGCCTCGCGCGGGTCGCGAAGTCCCAGTCGGTCGCGAGGGCGCCGAGCAGTTCGTCCCGGACCGCCCCGCCCACCGCCCACGTCTCGAAGCCCGCGCTCTCGAGCGTCTCCACGATCCAGCGGACCGCGGTCGGGGCCGGGAGCACGCGCTCGGTGGTGGTGGTCATCTCGACGTCAACCCGCCAGCACCGCTCCGCCGTTCACGTTCAGAACCTCTCCGGTGACGTGGCGGGCGAGCGGCGTGCAGAGGAAGTAGACCGGGCCGGCCACATCGTCGGCCGACGCGACCCGCCCGAGCGGGATCGACCGGGCGATGGCGTCGCCG
>CBFGQV010000133.1:0-7462 GCA_965651045.1 uncultured bacterium | reverse complement strand
CGCTTTCCCTGGACGAGCATCGGGAGCGACGCCGGCGCCGCGCTCCAACCCGGTGAGCAGGACGGGCTGGGCCTGCCCCACCCGCGCAGCTACGGCACCTTTCCCCGCGTGCTCAAGCGCTACGTGCGCGAGCGGGGGGTGCTCACCCTCGAAGAGGCCGTACGCAAGATGACCTCCTGGCCGGCCACCCGCATGCGTCTCGAGGGCCGAGGCCTGCTGCGCGAGGGCTTCCACGCCGACGTGGTCGTCTTCGACTTCGAGCAGATCGACGACCGCGCCACCTACGACGAACCGACGGCCTTCCCGACCGGCATCGACTGGGTGCTGGTGAACGGCGAGATCGTCGTGGAGCACGGCCGACACACCGGCGCGCGCCCCGGCGACGTCCTGTACGGACCGGGACGCGCCGCCCACTGATCCCCACGAACACCGCCGACCGCCATGCGTTCAACCGCCGCCCGCCTCGCCGCCACCTGCGCCACGCTCCTTCTCGTCTCGTCCGCCTGGAGCCCGCGTCTCGCGGCGCAGGGGCAGGGCACGGCCGAGGCCCCCTACGATCTCGTCATCGAGGGCGGTCGCGTGGTCGACGGCACCGGCGCGGCCTGGTTTTTCGGTGACGTCGCGGTGCGTGGCGACCGCATCGTGCGCGTCGCCCCCGCGGGGCTGCTCGCGAACGCGCCGGCCGCCGAGCGCCTCGACGCGCGCGGCATGGTGGTGGCGCCCGGCTTCATCGACATCCAGAGCCACTCGCGCGGACCGCTCCTGAACGGCGACGGGCGCATCGTGAGCAAGGTCACGCAGGGCATCACCACCGAGATCATGGGCGAGCTCTGGAGCAACGCGCCGGCCAACGAGCTCACCCTCCAGGGCGGCGTCGACAACATCGGCTCGCCCGAGCTCCAGGCGCTCTCACGCTCCTTCATGGGCGAGGGGGGATTCGCGCGCTGGCTCGACGCCATGGTCGCCAACGGGCCCTCGACCAACGTCGGCTCGTTCGTGGGCGGCACCACGATCCGTGTGTACGGCATGGGCCAGCAGATGGGTCCGGCCACGCCGGCCGCCCTGGATTCGATGCGAAAGGCGGTCCGTTGGGCGATGGAAGAGGGCGCGTTCGGCATCGCGACGGCGCTCATCTACCCGCCCGGCAGCTTCGCCGACACGGACGAGCTGGTCGAGGTGAGCCGGGCGATGGCGCCGTACGGGGGCGTCTACATCACCCACATGCGCTCCGAGGCCGATCAGGTGCTCGAGGCGATCGACGAAGCCATCGAGATCGGCGAGCGCGCCGGCGTGCCGGTCGAGATCTATCACCTCAAGGCCGCGGGCACGCGCAACCACCACAAGATGCCGCTCATGATCGCCAGAATCGATTCGGCGCGCGCCGCCGGACTCGACGTGCAGGCGAACATGTACCCCTACACGGCGGGGGGCACGGGGCTCTCGGCCTGCATGCCCCCCGAAGCGTCGGAGGGCGGGCGGCTCTACGAGCGCCTCGCCGACCCCGACGAGCGGGCCGCCATCAAGGCCGAGATCCTGAGCCCGGAGCCCAAGGACTGGGAGAACCTCTGCGAGCTCTCGACCCCCGAGGGCGTCATGGTGCTCGGCTTCGACAAGCCGGAGAACGAGCGCTGGGCCGGCATGCGCCTCTCCGAGGTCGCCGAAGCGATGGGCAAGGACTGGGTCGACACGGCCATGGACCTGCTCGTCTCGGAGCAGCAGCGCATCGGCACGATCTATTTCATGATGAGCGAAGAGAACGTGCGGCTCGGGCTCCAGCAGCCCTGGATCAAGATCGGCACCGACGCGGGTGGCATCGATCCGGAGAAGGCCGAAGGGCTCGCGCACCCGCGCGCGTACGGTACCTACCCGCGCATTCTCGGGCGGTACGTGCGCGAGCAGGGCGTGATGCCGCTCGAAGAGGCCGTGCGGAAGATGACCTCGGCGGTGGCTACGCGGCTCTCGATTCCGGACCGCGGGGTGCTGCGCGAGGGCATGGCCGCCGACATCGTCGTGTTCGACCCGGAGACGATCGGCGACCGCGCGACCTTCGAGGCCCCGCATCAGCTCTCGGTCGGCGTGCGCGAGGTCTTCGTCAACGGCGTGGCCGTCGTCCGCGGCGGCGCGCACACGGGCGCCACACCCGGACAGATCGTGCGGGGCCCGGGCTATCGCGGCTCGCGCTGAGCCCTCGAAGAACCACCCTTCTCGGCCAGGAGGCCGAACCATGCGTCGTTCCACCTCTCGCCCCGCGCTCGCGGTCGCCTTCTGGGCCCTGCTCGCGTCGTCGCTCGCCGCCACGCGCCCCGCCGCCGGCCAGGCGGCCCCCGACTTCGAAGCGCTCGCGCGCTACGTCGAACAGGAGATGGCGCGGTGGCAGATTCCCGGCCTCGCGATGGCCATCGTCAAGAACGATTCGGTGGTCTTCGCGCGAGGCTTCGGGGTGAAGAACGTCGAGACCCGGGAGCCGGTCGACGCGCGCACGATCTTCGCGATCGGCTCGGCCAGCAAGGCCTTCACCGCGGCCGCCGTCGCGACCCTGGTCGACCAGGATGAACTCGACTGGAACGACCGCGCCGCCGACCACCTGCCGGGCCTCACGCTCTTCGATCCGTACGCGAGCCGCGAGCTGAACATCGTCGACCTGTTGAGCCACCGAAGCGGGCTCCCGCGCGGCGACCTGATCTGGTTCGCGTCGGAGTTCGACCGCGCCGAGGTGGTGCGTCGGGTGCGATACCTGGAGCCGCAGTCGAGCTTCCGGTCGCAGTTCGGCTACCAGAACATCATGTACATCACGGCGGGCGAGATTCTCGCACGCATCTCGGGCCTCACCTGGGACGCGTGGGTCGACCGCCACATCTTCACGCCGCTCGGCATGGACGAGAGCAGCACGTCGACCCTCGCGCTCGCGAACCAGGCCAACGTCGCCACGCCGCACCAGGACTTCGACGGCGACGTGCGCCCGATCAACTGGCGCAACATCGACAACGCGGGCCCCGCCGGCTCCATCAACTCGAACGTGGTCGAGATGGCGCAGTGGGTCCGGCTTCACCTGGGCGAAGGCGTCTACGGTGGCGAGGCCGTGCTCTCGCCCGACGCCGTGCGGGCCATGCAGACCCACCGCACGATCATCCGTCCCGAGGGCAGCTGGGGCATGATGGCGCCCGCCTCGGATTTCATGACCTACGGGCTCGGCTGGTTCATGAACGACTACCGGGGCCGCATCGTCGTGCACCACGGGGGCAACATCGACGGCATGCACGCGCTGGTCGGCATGCTGCCCGAAGAGGAGCTCGGGCTCGTGGTGCTCACCAACCTCTACAACAACCTGACCTACGCGCTCATGTATCGCGTGGCCGACCTCTACCTGGGGGGCGAGGCGCCGGACTGGAGCGCACGGCTGCACGCAGCGCGCGACAGCCTCTTCGCGCCAGGCCAGGAGGCGCAGCGGGCCTTCGAAGACGCGCGCGTCGAGGGCACCGAGACGTCGCTCGCGCTCGACGCCTACACGGGCTCCTACACGCACGTCATGTACGGCGACGCCGAGGTCACGCTCGAAGACGGCGGCCTCGTGCTGCGCCGTGGTCCGGCGTTCGTCGGCGATCTGCGCCACTGGCACTACGACACCTTCGAGGTGGTGTGGCGCGAGGAATCGCTCGGCACCGGCCACGTGACCTTCGGGCTCGACAACGCGGGCGAGGTCGCCGAACTCGAGGTGCGAGGCCTCGCGACCTACACGCGGGTTCCGGGGGATTCGCGGTGAGGCGGGTCCGGCGGGTCCGGCGCGCCCCGGGGCGTCTGCCGCTCGGGCGTGGGCTCCTCGCCGCGGCGGTGCTCGCAGCCGGTGCCGCGCCCGCGGCGCCCGGCGCGCTCGCGGCGCAGCAGCCCGGAGATCCCCTCTCGGGCCTCGACGCATACGTCGCCGACGCCGTACGGGACTGGCAGATCGCAGGGCTGTCGATCGCGATCGTGAAGGACGACTCGGTGGTCTTCGCCGAGGGCTACGGCGTGCGCGAGGTCGGGCGCCCCGAGCCGGTCGACGCCAACACGATCTTCGCGATCGGCTCGAACACCAAGCTGTTCACCGCGGTGGCGGCGGGCATGCTGGTCGACGAGGGGCGGCTCTCCTGGAGCGACCGCGCGATCGACCACCTGCCGGACTTCCAGCTTCACGACCCGTACGTCACGCGCGAGATGCGGGTCGACGACCTGATGGCCCACCGGAGCGGACTCGGGCGGCGCGGCGACGCCCTCTGGTACGGCACCGAGTGGAGCCGATCCGAGGTGCTCGAGCGCATTCGCCACCTCGAGCCGAACAGCAGCTTCCGCTCGGCCTATGGCTACCAGAACATCATGTTCCTGGCTGCGGGCGAGGTGATCGCGTCGGTCGCCGGCCGGAGCTGGGACGACGTCGTGCGTGCGCGCATCTTCGAGCCCCTCGGCATGCGCGCGAGCAGCACGACGACGCTCAACCTGCCGGCCGGCGGGAACGTGGCGACCCCCCACCAGTGGATCGACGGCGAGCTCACGCCGATCGCGTGGCGGAACATCGACAACGTCGCCCCCGCGGGCTCCATCAACGCGAGCGCGCTCGACATGACGCGTTGGCTTCGCATGCTGCTGGCCGAGGGGCGTTGGGGCGCGGACACCCTCGTCGCGCCTTCGACGCTCCAGCGCATCGAGTCGCCGCACACGATCATTCCGACCCCCGGCGACACGCTCCACCCGTCGACGCATTTCGTGGCCTACGGGCTCGGCATCGTGGCGATGGACTACGGCGGCACCAAGGTGCTCTGGCACACCGGAGGCATCGACGGCATGCTCTCGCTCGTGGCGTACGTGCCCGAGCACGAGCTCGGGCTCGTGGTGCTGACGAACACGACCGGGCGCAACAACCTCTTCACCGCGCTCCAGTACCGGGTGCTGGACGCCTACCTGGGGCTGCCCGTGCGGGACTGGAGCGGCATCTATCTCGCGCAGTCCCGCGAGGCGGACGCGCGCCAGGCCGCGGCCGTCGCCGAGGCCGAAGCGCGCCGCGCGCCGGGCACCACGCCCACGGTGGCGCTGGCCGACTACGCGGGCCGCTACGAGCACGAGATGTACGGCGAGGCCCGCGTGCTCTTCGCAGACGGCGTGCTGCGGCTCGACGTGAATCCGTCGTTCCAGGGCACGCTGGAGCACTGGCACCACGACGTGTTTCGGGTGACGTGGAACGACCCGGCACAGGGCCGGGCGTTCGTGCGCTTCGGGCTGGACGCCCGGGGCGTGGTCGCGCACGCCACGCTCGACGGGCTCGGCGAGTTCCGGCGGGTGAGCGACGGCGGGGGCTCCCGGTGAGGGGGCGGCCGCCCCTTCGGCGCACCCGCCTGGCGTGGAACGCCGTGCTCGCGATGATCGTGGGGGCGCCCGCCCACGCGGCGGTCGCGCAGACCGCGCCGCCGCCGCTCGACGGTCTCGACGGCTGGATCGAGGCCGCGATGCGCGCCTGGAACGTGCCGGGCGTCGCGATCGCGGTGGTCCGGGGTGACTCGGTCGTCTACCAGCGGGGCTACGGCGTGCGCGAGGTCGGCCGCCCGGAGCCGGTGGACCCGTACACGCTCTTCGGCGTCATGTCGACCACCAAGGCGTTCACGTCGGCGGCGGTCGCCATGCTCGTCGACGAGGGCCTCGTGTCGTGGAACGACCCCGTGACGAAGCACCTGCCGGGCTTTCGCCTGCCCGACCCCTGGGTCACCCGCGAGTTCACCGTGCGGGACCTGCTCTCGCATCGCTCGGGGCTCGAGCGCGGCGACTTTCTCTGGTTCGGCAGCGGCTACGACCGCGCGCAGCTCGTGCACCAGCTCCGCTACGTCGACGAGATCGCGCCGTTCAGGGCCGCCTACGGGTACAGCAACAACCTCTACATCACCGCGGGCGAGATGGTGGCGCGGGTGAGCGGCACGAGCTGGGACGACTTCATCGACCAGCGCATCTTCACCCCGCTCGGCATGCACGCGACGAACAGCAGCGTGGTCGATCTCCACGACGCCTTGAACGTCGCGCGCCCGCACGAAGAGCTCGCCGCCGGGCTCACGGCGATCGCGTACCGGAGTCTCGACAACGAGGCCCCAGGGGGCTCGATCAACTCGAGCGCGCACGACATGGCGCAATGGGTGCGCCTGCAGCTCGGCGGGGGCACCTTCGAGGGCCGCGAGCTGATCAGCGCCGCCGCCCTGGAGATGACCCGCACGCCGCACACCATCGTGCCCTTCGGCGACGCCGCGCTCCGCACCAACCCCGGCATGCACTTTCTCTTCTACGCCATGGGATGGACCGTGCAGGACTATCGGGGCACCCGCCTCGTGCAGCACTCGGGGGGCATCGACGGACTGCGTTCGCGCGTCGCGATGCTGCCCGAGCACGACGTGGGGGTGGTGATCCTCACGAACAAGGGCAGCTGGAATTCGCTCCACGACGTCATTCGGAACCGGGTGCTCGACGCCTACCTCGGCGCCGAGCCGGTCGAGTGGAGCGAGGTGTTCCTGGCCGACGTCCGTGAGCAGCGCCGCCAGGCGGCCGAAGCCGCCGAGCGGACCGAAGCCGCGAGGGTGCCCGGCACCCGGCCCTCGCTCGAGCCGTCCGGGTACGTGGGCGCCTACTGGAACGAGGCGTTCGGCGACGCCCACGTGCGCCTCGAGGGGGACCGCCTGATCGTACAGGTCGGCCCGTCGATCATGGGCGAGCTCGAGCACTGGCACCACGACACCTTCCGGGTCACGTGGGGCAACCCGTACCTCGGGTGGTCGCTCGTCGACTTCGACCTCGACGCCGAGGGCCGCCCCGACGGCCTGCGCTTCGACAACTGGTGGCCGGCGTACGAGCGGGTCCCCTCGGGGCGCTGACGCCGTCATGGAGTTTTCCGTGGCGCCGCTCGACGACGCGTGGGTCGGACCGCATCTGAAGGCGATCCCGAGCGGAACGGAGCCGTTCCCGCTGAGCGAGATGGCTCGCAAGAACTGGAACGTGCTGCGCGAGGACCTGCCGTTCCCGCTCGCCCTGCTGCGGGAAAGCGCGCTCCGGCACAACAGCCGGTGGATGCGCGAGTTCCTCGCGCGCACCGGCACGAAGCTGGTGCCCCATGGCAAGACCACCATGAGCCCGCAGCTCTTCCACCGGCAGCTCGACGACGGCGCGGTCGGCATCACCGTGGCCACGGTCGGGCAGCTCAGGGTCTGCCGGGAGCACGGCGTGGATCGCGTGGTGCTGGCGAACCAGCTCTTCGACCCGACCGAGATCGCGTACGTGCTGCGCGAGCTCGAGCGTGATCCGGGCTTCGACTTCTACGCGCTCGTCGACTCGCTCGAGGGCGTGCGCCGCCTGGCCGAGGCGGTGCGCGACGCCCCGGGCACCCGGCCGATCCAGCTCCTGATCGAGGGGGGATTCGCGGGCGGACGGGCGGCCTCACCGACGGCAAGGCCTTCGCGTT
>CBFGQV010000132.1:0-7498 GCA_965651045.1 uncultured bacterium | reverse complement strand
GTCTCGACCCGCCTGCGTAGCTCCGACCAGATGCGGTCGAGGTCGGCCTTGCGCTCCATCGCGCCCGCCGTCGGGCGTCCGTCGACGGCGCCCGGGCCGTAGCCGCCACCGCCGTTCAGGTTGCCGAAGAGGGTCTGGTACTGGCGGTCGAGTCCGGGCAAAGTTCGCACGGGGTTCTGCAGCTCGGTCGAGGTGAGCTCGGCCTCGAGGGCCTCGAAGCGCTCGTCCATGCGCGCCCGGAGGTCGGGCAGCGAACCGAGTTCGCGACCCGCGCCGCGAGCCTGCGCGACGATCGCTCCGGCCTGGCTCCGCGCGCTCCGGACGCGCCCGAGCACCTCCGAGACGGCGTCGAGCGAATCCCTGACCTCCATCGAGACGCGGAACTGCGCCTGGTAGTCGGCCTCGGTCGTGAAGGGGTCCTTCGGGTTCGGCAGCACCCGGAACTCGCGGCTCTCGGACCCGCCGTTCCAGCTGAGACGCGCTTCGTACGTGCCCGGGGGCGCCTTCACCCCGCTCCCCTGATAGCGCAGGGGCCACGCGCGCCGGTGCAGACCCGGCTCGGCCGAGAGCGATCCGCCGCCCCCGCTGCCCGCTCGCCAGCTCGACACGACCCGCCCCTCGGCGTCGAGCACCTCGAGTGTGAGCCCCTCGACCGGACCGGCCACCGTGTAGTGCAGCAGCGCGCCGTCGGGGAGCGCGTCGGGCACGATCAGGTCGACCTCCTGAAGCGGCGGGGCGCTGAACCCACGCGCGGCGTCGCGGGGCGTATAGAGCCGCACCGGCCCGTCGATCGGCTCGGCGGCCAGCTCCCGGAGCGGCGTGAGATCGTCCAGAATCCAGAACGAGCGCCCCTGGGTCGAAAGCACCAGGTCGCCCCGGTGCACCTTCATGTCGGTGACGGGCGAGGCCGGCAGGTTCTCCTGGAGCCGCTGCCAGCGGCGCCCGTCGTCGAACGAGACGAACACGCCGAACTCGGTGCCCGCGTAAAGAAGGCCGGGACGCACGTCGTCTTCGCGCACGACCCGCACCCAATGGTCGGCCGGAATGCCGTTCTCGCCGTCGGTCAGAAGCGTCCAGCTCGCGCCGAAGTCATCGGTGCGAAAGACGTACGGCCGCGGGTCGCCCATGCGGTAGCGCTGCACGGCCAGGTACGCCCGCCCCGGCTCGTGCGGCGACACGTCGATGCGGTTCACCGTGCCCAACTCGGGCATGGCGTCGGGTGTGATCTCCTGCCAGCTCGCGCCCTCGTCGCGGCTCAGGTGCACGCGGCCGTCGTCGGTGCCGACCCAGAGCGTGTTGGCGTCGTGGGGCGAGACCACCAGCGAGAAGATCGTGTTGTAGACCTCCACCCCCGAGTGGTCGGCGTGAATCGGGCCGCCTGGGAAGTCCTGGAGCGAGGGGTCGTTCGTCGTGAGGTCGGGCGAGATCGTCTCCCAGGTGAAGCCGCCGTCGCGCGTGCGGTGCACGTACTGCGACGCGTGGTAGACGGTCTCCGGATCGTGCGGCGAGACGACGATCGGCGCGACCCACTGGAAGCGGTAGCGCAGGTCGCGCGGGGCCTCGTTCTGATTGGCCGGGTAGAGGTTCATGTTCCGGCGCAGGTCCCGCTCGACGTCCATGCGGTTGATCACGCCGCTGTAGCAGCCGCCCCAGACCACCTCGGGGTGGTCCGGGTGCAGCGCGACGGGTCCCGTCTCACACCCCGCCGCGTATCGCCACCCCTCCTGCGGGCGGAGTTGGTTCTCGAGCGGTCGCGACAGCACGCTGATCGCCGTGTTGTCCTGCTGCGAGCCGTAGACCCGGTAGGGCACCTGGTTGTCGACCACCACGTCGTAGAGCTCGGCGGTCGGCTGGTTGTACATGGTCGAGAAGGTGCGCCCGTGATTGACCGTCACGACGGCACCCCCGTCGTCGCCCACCACGAAGATGGCCGGGTTCTCGGGATTCACCCACAGGTCGTGCACGTCGCCGTGGGGCACGGGAATCAGGTCGAAGGTCCGCCCGCCGTCGGTCGAGCGATACAGCCGCACGTTGAGCACGTAGACGGTGTTCTCGTCGTTCGGGTCGGCGACCACGTGATGGTAGTACCACGCCCGGCCCGTGAGCCGGCTGTCGTCGGTCATGAACTGCCAGGTCTCGCCGCCGTCGTCCGAGCGGTAGAGCCCGTTGCCGGGCTCCGCCTCGATCATGGCGAAGATCCGGCGCGGATTCGCCTCGGAGATCGACACCCCGACGCGGCCGACCACGCCCTGCGGCAAGCCCCCGCCCACCTTGCTCCACGTATCGCCGCCGTCCAGCGAGCGGTAGAGCCCGCCGTCCTCTCCGCCCGAGATCAGGGTCCACGGCTTCCGCTCGGCGCGCCACATGCCCGCGAAGATGTCGTCGGGGTTGCTCGGGTTGATCGCGAGCGAGACGGCGCCCGTGCTGTCGTTCAGGAAGAGCACCTGGTCCCAGCTCGCGCCGCCGTCGACGCTCCGGTAGACGCCCCGTTCCGGGTTGGGTGCGAAGGGATTCCCGAGCGCGGCCACGTACACCCGGTCGTGGTCCGTCGGGTGGACCTCGATGGCGCCGACCGCGCCGGCGTCGGGCAGTCCGATGAACGTCCAGCGGTCGCCACCGTCCACCGACTTCCAGAGCCCCCGGCCGATCGACACGTTGCCGCGAATGCACGCCGAGCCCGTGCCGGCGTAGATCACCGACGGGCGGCTCGACGCCACCGCGAGCGCGCCGATCGAGCCCGCCTCGAGGAATTCGTCGGCGACGGGCTCCCAGTGCGCGCCAGCGTCGTCGGTCTTCCAGATGCCGCCCCCCGAGGTGCCCATGAAGAACGTGTGCGGCTCACCCGGCACGCCGGCGACGGCCTCGACCCGCCCTCCGCGGTGTGGCCCGACCATGCGGTAGATCATGCCCGCGTAGTGCGAGGGGTCGACGGAGGGGGCGGGGGCGTTCTGGGAGGCGGCGTGGGTGGGGGTTGCGGCGAGCGCGAGCAGCGACGGAAGAACCAGAGCGACGGCGGTACGTGCGAAGGGCATGGGCATGCTTGGGGTCGAGACGGGACGTGGGTGGCGCGGTCGGGCAGAGTGGGGCGCCGACTACAACCGCGCCAGCATCTCGGCTTCACACGCCGGACACGCCGCGTGCGAGATCGCAACCGGCCGGTCGCGGTCGAGAAGCCCTCGCCCCATCACCTCTTCGACCTCCTGCCAGGACCCGTCGTCGTCCCGCACGCGCTTGCACCACGAGCAGAGCGCCACGATGTCGGCTTCGGCCGGCGTGTCGAGTCGGCTCATGAGCCATTCGGGCGGCACCGGCTCACGCGGCTCGGCCCGCTCGAGCGTCGCCGTGAAGCATAGCCCGCCGTCGTCGAGCGGCTCGACGCGCATGCGCATGAACCGCCGCAGATCGGGCGCGTCGCAGCGGAACGGGAACTCGACCTCTTCCCGGCGGACGCGCACGCGCTCCATGAGCGTTTCGTAGAGGCTACGGACCTCGGGCCCGGCCAGGAAGGTCACGAGGGGCCGCCCGAGAACGGCGTCGGCCAACTCGGGTGCGCCGTTCTCGCGCGCGAACGACGCGAACTGGGCATCGACCGAGGTGATGACGCCGTCGGGTGCCACGCAGTAGTGCACGGGTTCGTCGGTCATGGCTCACGATCGAAGAGAAGATGAAAGCTCGGCGACAGTACCCCGAGAACCCGCCGGGGTCCCGCCGGGTAGTGGTCCCGGCTGACGAGAGATTCCTCCGTGGAGGCACCATGACCCTTCGAACCCGACGCGTGATCCCCCTGACGCTGCTCGTGGCGTTGCCCGCGTGCGGTGGCGACATGCCCGCCCAGGACTTCGAGGCACCCGACATCGGCCGCGTCGACGTCGTCACCGTCGTGAGCGGCCTCGAGCACCCGTGGGGCCTCGCCTTTCTGCCGGGCGACGAGGTGCTCATCACGGAACGGGCCGGTCGGCTTCGCATCGTGCGGGGCGGCCAACTCGATCCGTCGCCGGTCGCGGGCGTGCCCGAGGTGTGGGCGAACGGGCAGGGCGGCCTGCTCGATGTGGCGATCCACCCGGGCTTCAACGAGAACCGCTGGGTCTACCTGACTTATTCGAAGCCGGGCGACGGCAACCAGGCGACCACCGCGCTCGCGCGCGGCCGCCTCGCCGACGACGGCAGCCGGCTCGAAGGTCTCGAAGATCTCTTCGTCGCCGACGCGTGGACCGGCGCCGGCGTCCACTTCGGCTCGCGTCTGGCCTTCAGCCCCGACGGTCATCTCTTCATGAGCATCGGCGACCGTGGTGACATGGATGCCGCCCAGGACCGGTCGAACCACCAGGGCACGATTCTCCGGCTGAACGACGACGGCACGGTGCCCGCCGACAACCCGTTCGTGGGCGAGGCCGGCGTGCTGCCCGAGATCTGGGCCTACGGCATTCGGAGCCCGCAGGGGCTCGCCTTCCACCCCGAGACCGGCGCGCTCTGGGAAACCGAGCACGGCCCGCGAGGCGGCGACGAGCTCAACGTGATCGAACCCGGCCGGAACTACGGATGGCCGGTCATCACCTACGGCATCAACTACAACGGCCGGCAGATCGGCGACGGCATCACCGAGGCCCCCGGCATGGAGCAGCCGGTACACTACTGGGTGCCCTCGATCGCCACGTCGGGCCTCACGATCTACGCCGGAGACCGCTTCCCGGCCTGGCGAGGCAGCGCGTTCACGGGGGGATTGGCGGGCACGCAGCTCGCCCGTGTGGGCCTCGAGGGCACGACCTCGACCGGCGTCGAAGTCCTGCTCGAGAGCCGGGGCGAGCGAATTCGCGACGTGCGAACCGGGCCGGACGGCTTCATCTACCTGCTGACCGACCAGGCGCGGGGGGCGCTGCTCCGGCTCGAGCCCGGGGCGGGTTGATCGTGGTCGGCGGGTGAGTTCGCCGGCCGCCGTGAGGGCGCCGGGTGAGCGAGTGCTCTTCCGGGTGCCCGACATGGATTGCCCGAGCTGCCTGGTGAAGATCCAGGGGCGGCTGCGCGAGATCGAGGGAGTGGAAGGTGTGGAGGGCAACCCGGTCTCCCGGGTGCTCACCCTCGCGCTCGATCCCGCCAGGGGGGATCCCGCGCGGGTTCAGGCCGCGCTGGCCGAGCTCGGGTACGCGTCGGAGCCGGTTGAACGCCATGGGGGCGTAGACGACCCCGGCGCCGTGTGGCGCACACCGGGCGCCCGGATCGCAGGTTCTTCGCTCGTGCTTTTCCTCGCGGGGCTGGCCACGGGCCTCGACGCGCTCCTGGTCGCGTCGGCCGCCGTCGGGGGGTGGAACTTCCTCCCGAAGGCGGTCCGCTCCGTACGCGCGGGCGCCCTCGATATGAACGTGTTGATGTCCGTCGCGATCGTGGGGGCCGTCACGATCGGCGAGTATGTCGAGGCCGCGTCGATCGCGTTCCTCTTCGCGCTCGCCGAGCTTCTCGAGACCTACGCGGTCGACCGCGCCCGCGCGTCGGTCCGCTCGCTCATGGAGCTGGCGCCCGACACCGCGCGCCTCGAACGCGACGGCGACGAGGTCACCGTGGCCGCCGAGGCGCTCGTGCCCGGCGACGTGGTACGGCTGCGACCGGGCGACCGGGTTCCTGCCGACGCGTCGGTCCTGGACGGCTGGTCCGCCTTCGACCAGTCGGCTGTGACCGGCGAGTCGATGCCGGTCGAGAAGGGCCCCGGCGACGAGCTCTACGCGGGCACGGTCAATCGGGACGGCTCGGTGCGGGCACGGGTCGAGCGCGCGGCCTCCGACAGCGCGCTCGCGCGCATCGTGCGTCTCGTCGAAGAGGCCGAGCTGGGTCGGAGCCGCACCGAGCGCTTCGTCGAGCGGTTCGCGCGGGTGTACACGCCCGCCGTGGTCACGCTCGCCGTGCTCGTCGTGGCGCTGCCGGTCCTGGTCGCGGGCGGCGCCTTCGACGTGTGGTTCGAGCGCGGCCTCACGCTTCTCGTCATCGCGTGTCCGTGCGCCCTCGTGATCTCGACGCCGGTCGCGGTCGTCAGCGGCCTGACCGCGGCGGCGCGACACGGCGTGCTGATCAAGGGAGGGCGCCACCTGGAGGCGATGGCCGAGGTCCGGGCCCTCGCGCTCGACAAGACCGGAACGCTCACGTTGGGCCGCCTCGAGGTGACGGACGCCGGCGGCGATGCCCGAGCCCTCGCGCTGGCGGCCGACGTCGAGCGGCACTCCGAGCATCCGGCCGCGCACGCGATCGTGGAGTGGGCGCGGAGGGGTGGAGTCGAGCGGTCCGCATTCGAGGTCGAGGGGTTTCGAGCGACGCCCGGAAAGGGTGTCGAAGCGACGGTCGGTGCTCGCCGGGTTCGCGTGGGTCGACCGTCCTCGACTCCGTCGATGGGCGGGCCGGAGCCTTCGGCTGGGGCGGCGCGAACGCGGGTCGCCGTAGAGATCGACGGCGCGTCGGTGGCGTGGTTCGAACTGGCCGACCGCCCACGCGCCGACGCCGTCCGCGCCGTCGGGCGACTGCGGGAGATGGGGCTGCACACGGTGATGCTCACCGGCGACCGGGCCGACGTCGCCCACCCGCTCGGGCACCGTCTCGGCGTCGACGAGGTCGCGGCAGATCTCATGCCCGAAGACAAGGTGGCGTGGGTCCACGCGATGGAGCGCCGGTTCGGCAGCGTGGCGATGGTGGGCGACGGGGTCAACGACGCGCCGGCGCTCGCCACCGCCCGGGTCGGCATCGCCATGGGCGCGGCCGGCACCGATACGGCGCTCGAGACGGCCGACGTGGCCTTGATGGGTGATGAACTGCGCGGGTTGCCCTACCTCGTCGCGCTTTCACGACGCGCGCGGTCCGTGATCCGGCAGAACATCGCGGCGGCGATCGCGATCAAGGTCGCGCTTGCCGTCGGCGTGCCACTCGGCGGGGTATCGCTGATCACCGCCGTAGTGGTCGGCGACATGGGCGTGTCGCTCGCGGTGATCGCGAACGCCCTTCGCCTCGCCCGCATTCGGCCGGAGTAGTGGCTCTGGCTCGCAGCCAGCCTACGCACGGACGTGGGCCGCGACTGCTCGCGCCCGCGCGCTCGACCGCGCTCAGTAGCGCGCGAAGACGCTCCTCGCCCCCTGGCCGTCGAACGCGATGACCTCGTAGGGCTGGCCCGGCTGACCCGGCACCTCCATGCCCGGCGACCCGACCGGCATGCCGGGTACCGCGATGCCCCGGGCGGCGGGGGCTTCGGTCAGCATGCGCTTGACGTCGTCCGCGGGCACGTGCCCTTCGACGAGGTAGTCCCCGACGACGGCGGTGTGACAGGAGCCCAGATCGACCGGCACGCCCAACCGGTTCTTGACCGCGACCAGGTCCTGCACGTTCTCGACCTCGACCGTGAAGCCCTCGGCGCGCATGTGCTCCACCCAGTCGCCGCAGCAGCCGCAGGTGGGCGAGCGGTAGACGGTCATGACCGGGTAGGCGCCGTCGGCGGGGGCCGCAGCCTGCGCGGCCACGGCCGGTGCCG
>CBFGQV010000131.1:0-7509 GCA_965651045.1 uncultured bacterium | reverse complement strand
TCCGGTGCGGACCGGGTCCGCTCGGCTACTCGAGCGCTCAGCTGCCCGAGCCGGGGTGTCCGAACTCGCAGCTCTCGGCGTCTTCGGGGCAGTCGTCGTAGGCGGTGGGCGAGCTGCACGCGGCCAGGGCGAACGACGCGAAGAGGGCCAGGAGGGTGAGGCGAATGCTGCGCATGACGAGGACTCCAGGTTGCGGTGCCGGGGCGTCGGTCCTGAGGACCGACGATTTCCCTCCAAGGTGAGCCACCCGTACGACAAGCACGTCATCATTGTCGCCCATGGCTATGTCTTTTTCGTAGGTTCATGGCGCTGATCGCCTTTGCGGGGACCGATTCGGGGCACCGACGCCGGCTCAAGGACGCGCTCGACACGGGCTGGCACGACCTGCTGCCGTGCCCCGGGTGGGAGTCGACCCTTCGTCAGGTGACCAGGCGTCCGGTGGGCCTCCTCGTCGTCGACCCGTACGTGCTTCCCCCCGACGCGCCGTCGGCCATCGGGGGCCTGGCTCGCGAGCTGCCGGGGTTGCCGATCGTGGTCCTGGTACGGAGGGGGGACGCACGCCTGCTCTTCGAACTCGGTCGCGCCCGGACCGGGCTTCTGGAGTTGATCGAGGCCGAAGCGCCCCGTCCGGTCTGGGCCACCGCCCTCCAGGCGGGGCTCGAACGCGCGGCGGCCGGACGGTGCACACGGCTGCTCACCGGCGTGCTGCCTTCGCCCGAATTGGCGGTTCTTCGCGGCGCGTTGGAGACGAGCCACCGCTGTTGGTCGGCCGCCCGGCTGGCGCGCAGCTTCGGGCTCAGCCGCCCGATGCTGAGCGACCGCCTCAAGGCCGTCGGCATGCCCTCCGTCGGCCACCTGATGGTCTGGGCACGGCTGATTCACGCCGGCCACTGGCTCACGGACCCGGGAAGGACGGGCGAAGGCGTGGCGAGGCAGCTCGAGTACGCCGACGGGAGCGCGTTTCGGCGCGCGCTTCGCAACTACGTCGGTCTCACGCCGACCGCCCTCGCGGCACGCGGAGGGCTTCCGCACGTGGTGGAGTCCTTCGTGCTCCGACATGCGTCCTGCCGAGTGGCTCCCGCCGCACACGTCGCCTGAGGTTTCCCCCGATGCCTGGGTGCGCGCGGTGCGGGTTGTGGGCCCGCGCGGGCCGGGCGATCTTCAGGGTCGTGGCGCGTGTCGAGTGCTTCGAGTACGGATGGAGCCGCAACCGGAGGTGCGAGTGCGTCGTTTCGATGACGCGAGCGGGCGGTCGTGGGAGGTCGTCGCGGGCAGGGAGTCGTGGGGCGCGTTGGTTGCCCTCTTCGTTCCTCTGGAGCCCGGCGAGTCGGTGCGGGAGGTCGCACTCCGAATGGACTCCTACGAGGTGGCCCACCGGGAGCTCGACGCGATGGACGAAGGGGCGCTCCGTGCGCTCCTCGAACGATCGGTCCCGAAGAGCATGGAATGAGCGCCGGCGTGCCCGGCAGGAGACAGGTGTGCGCGAGTTCGAAGATCGAGAAGGCCGGCGGTGGAAGGCCGAGGTGGCCGAGCGGATGGGAACGGACTACAAGGGTCGGTACCACCTCGTGATGCGCGCGGCGGAGGGCGGCGAGAGGGGCGACGGGCCGGCGGTCGTCAGCCTCGAAGACGTCCGGTGGAATACCCCCCGAACGGCCGACCGCACGCTGGCGACGATGTCAGTCGCGGAACTCCGTCGTCGGTTGGGCCAGGCCCTGGGCCGCGCGCCGCTCGTCGGCTGAGCGTTCGAGGGCGGCCAACCGCGCGCCGATCCGGTCTTCGAGGCGCTTCGCGGCCCAAGCCGACGGCAGGCGGTTCCCGATCAGCGAGAACGCGACCCGTTCGCCTCCGCGGGTCTCGACCACCCCGCTGAGCGCGCTCACGCCCCGAATCGTACCGGTCTTCGCCCACAGGCGACCGGCCGCGGGCGTGCGGCGCATGCGCGAGAATCCCCTCGAACCCGCCTCGGGCAGGGTCGCACGAAATTCCTGCCAGAGCCCCGCGCGTTCGATGTGGTCGAGCACCGCGACGAAGGCGAGCGGCGAGGCGCGGTTCACATCGGCGAGGCCCGAGCCGTCGGCGAGCGATACGGTGCCCTCGGGCACCCCCACCTGACGCACGAGGAATCGTTCCACCACGCGCGCTCCGGATTCGTAGGAGCCGTCGCCTGCCACGACCCGGCCGAGCGTGCGGAGCACCAGATCGGCGAAGAGGTTGTGGCTCTCCTGATTGATCACCGCGAGGTACTCGCGGAGCGGCGGGGAGCGGTGTTCGGCGAGCACCCGGATCGGCGGAGCCTCTCCGGCGAGGAAGCGGGTGCGGGACGAGAGCGGCGAGTCGTCGGGAGTGCTGACGATCGACGGCCGCCCCGTGACGCGAATGCCGGCCCGCTCGAGCGCGTCGTGCATGCCGTACGCGGCGTGAAGCACCGGGTTCTGCACGGTCATTCTGCGCCACGCGTCGCCCCCGGTCGCGCTCAACTCACCCTTGATGAGGGTCGGCGCGGTCGGGCCGTCGCGGTCGATCAGGAGCCGTTGGCGGGGCGTGCCGAACGCGGTCCGGGCCTCGTTCACGAAGGGCACCCCGCCGTGGTCGGGCAAGCTGTGGATCACCGGCGGCAGGCCGGGGCGGCTCGCGGCAACGCGAAACGTCACCACGTTCTCGTTGTAGGAGAGCGCCGGCGAGGCCGCCGCGAACCAGTCGTTCAGGTCGGCGGGGTCCCACGACGGCACGCGATCGGCACCCGAGAAGAAGGTGCCGTCTCCGAGCACGGAGCCACGAATCTCCCGAAGGCCCGACCGATGGAGCGCGGCTGCCAGGGAGTCCCACACGGCCGTGCGCGACGCGTAGAAACGCTCGCCGATGCCGGGGTCTCCGGTGCCGTAGATCACGAGGTCGCCTTCGAGCGCGCTCCCTTCGCGGCGGCCCTCTGTGAGCAGGTAGGTGCGGTACCGGTAGTCGGCACCCAGATGATGGAGCGCCGCGGCGGTCGTGAAGAGCTTCACGTTCGACGCGGGTGTCATGGATCGGTCGGCGTTCCTCGCCCAGAGGGTGTCGCCCGTGTCGAGCGAGACGGCGAGCACGCCCCACTCGGCGCGTCGCCAGGCCGGCGCGGCCAGCACCTCGTCGAGATCCGCGCGGAGCGCCTCGAGGGCGGGGTCGGGTCGGAGGGGTGCGGTGGCGGTGCGCTGCGCGGTGTCCTGCGCGGTGTCCTGCGCGGTGTCCTGCGCGGCGCCCTGAGAAGCGTCCTGCAGGAGGGGGTACGCCGCGTCGCCCGACGGGCTGGCCACCCGGGCGCCGCCCGTGGCGGGCGCGGAGAGAGCGGCCAACCCGAGCGCGGCCAGGGCGGGCCCGAACAGCACGCCGGGCCGCCTCATGACGCGCCCCCGTGCCCCGGCCCTGCCGCGTCGACCGCGAACCCCTCCAACGCGTCCTGGCCAGGGAGCGGCACGACCACCCCGGGGTTCAGCACGCCCGCGGGGTCGAAGGTGCGCTTGACCGCCGCGAAAGCCCCGGCGAGCTCCGCCCCCCACACGCGCTCCAGGAACGGCGCCCGCAGCCGGCCGTCGCCGTGTTCGCCCGAAAGGGTCCCGCCCAGTCTGCAGACCGACACCACCACGTCCTCCAGGATCGCTCGTACTCGTTCGCGCCAGTCGGGTCGCGTGAGATCGACGAGGGGATTCACGTGCAGGTTTCCGTCTCCGGCGTGACCGAAGATGACCGCGGGGGTTTCGTTGCGCGCGAGAATCGCCTCGACTTCTTCAAGATAGGCAGGGAGCACCCCGACAGGCACGACCGAATCTTCGATGAACTGCAACGACCGGCGCCCGGGGCCCGCCGCGCGGGCGATGGCCGGGCTCGCGTCGTGTCGGATCTGCCAGAGGTCGGCGACCTCGGCGGCGCCTCGCGCCGCGCGTGCCCCGCCCAGCGAACGCCCGAGGTGGAGCGCTTCGGCGATGCCGCTCTCGACGTCGCCCGCTTCGCCCATGAACTCCAGCAGGAGCGCGCCACCCGCCGTCTCGATGCCGTCCAGACGCGACCCGGTCGCGCTCCGCCCGAGCGCCAGGAGCGCGGCGCCGAAGTACTCGCAGGCGACGGCGCTTCGTGCGGCGGGCGCATCCAGCGCGTCGGCCAGTTCGCCCGGCGTTCGGAGCCCGACGAGGCACACGCCGGCGGACTCGGCGGGCCGCTCGGTGCGAAGGAGCACCCGCGTGACGATCGCCAGGGTGCCCTCGCTTCCGACGATCAGTTCCCGGGGCTCGCACGAGGCCCGGACGTGGTCGAGCGCGTATCCGGAACTGTTCTTGCGCACCTCGGGCCACCGCGCCTGCGCTCCGGGCGTGGGCGTGGGCGTGGGCGTGGGCGTACCGGGGCGGTCGGTGCCGGAGCCCTCGGGGCCGGCGGCGAGGCCGAGTTCGTCCAGACGGCCTCGGAGCCAGGCGTCGGGGCGGGGGCGCACCCCGTCGGGGGTCTGGCCCAGCCAGCGCACGGTGCCGTCGGTGAAGACGGCTTGGAGGCCCGCGACCTGACGACGGGTCGAGCCGTGGCGGTAGGATCGCGCACCCGCCGCGTTGCAGGCGACCATGCCGCCCACGGTGCACCAGGGGGCGCTGGACGGGAGCGCCGGCAGGCACCGCCCGAGCCCTTCGGCGAACCGATCGACGGTCGCCGCGACCGCGCCGGCGCCGGCGTCGACGAGGGTCGGGTCGCCCGGCACCGCGCGGACTGCGTTCAGGCCGGTCAGGTCGAGCGCCGCTCCAGCCCCGACGTTGCCCCCCGGCATGCCGGTCGCACCGCCTCGGGGCACGAGCGCGACGCCATGCTCGGTGGCCCACCCCACGAGGGAGGCGACGTCCTCGGCGTCACGGGGGCGCAGGACCGCGCGAGGGTAGATGCGGACGGGTCCGCGAGACCCGGCATGGCGGTCCCGCAATGTGGGGTCGACCGAGGCGTCGCCGCCGTAGTCGGCGGGAAGCGGCGGAAGACCCACGAGGTCGGGACGACGCACGGAGCCGGGGTCGTACGATCAGTCGCGAACGGGACCCGGATCGCAGGCGGCGCAATAGCCGACAAGCTCGAGCGTGAAGCCCGTCACCCGGAAGCCCGGGGCCGAGCGCTCGAGCTTCGCGAGCTCGCCGCCGTCGACGCGGTCCGGCAGATCGAGAATCCGATCGCAGCCGAGGCAGCGGACGTGGTGGTGGTCGTCGGTCCGGCCGTCGTAACGAGCGGACCCGTCTCCGTGGGAGAGCTTCACCGCGAGCCCGCACCCGACCAGGGTCTCGAGGCTCTTGTAGACGGTGGCCAGCGAGATGCCGGGCACCTCTCCACGCACGTTCACGAACACCTCGTCGGCCGTCGGGTGGGTCTCGGTGCCCCAGAGGTAGCGGAAGACCGCCGCGCGCTGCTCGGTGTAGCGCTGGCCGCTGGCTTCCAACGCATCGCGCAGGAGCGCTTCGGGCGTTTCGGTCGTCGGTGTCATGACGCGGAGTGGAGCGAAGAGGGGTTCGGGCGTCCTTCTAACACCGGTGCCACAGTCGGGTTTCCTGCGTCGTGCTCGTCGACCGTACCGGCCGCGGGCTCCGACGGGGCCGGGAAGGACCCGGCGTGGGGACCACCGAACAGGAGCCTAAGACCGTTGAGGACCACCACGAGCGTGCTTCCTTCGTGCCCGATGACCCCGGCCGTGAGGCTCACCCGCCCGAAGATCGCCAGCGTGACGAGGGTGATCAGGACGGTCGAGGCGAACACCAGGTTCTGCCGAACGACCCTGCGTGCGCGGCCGGCGAGCTGGCGCGCGTAGACCAGGCCGTCGAGTCGCTCGCCCATCAGCACGACATCGGCCGTCTCGAGGGCGACGTCGGTGCCCGCGGCCCCGAGGGCGATGCCCAGGTCGGCCTCGGCGAGCGCGGGCGCATCGTTCACGCCGTCGCCGACCATGGCGACTTCGCCGGCGCGCGCCCGGATCGCGGCGAGCGCCGTGACCTTGTCGGCCGGCAGCAGGCCCGCGTGGACCGCGTCGATGCCCACTTCGTCGGCGATCCGGCGGGCGGTCTCAGGATCGTCGCCGGTGAGCATGGCGATCTCGGTGAAGCCGAGCGCCCGCAGTCGCCCGATCGCCTCGGCGGCGCCGGCGCGGGGCCGGTCGTCGACCACGACGGCCCCGGCGGTTCGTCCGTCGACCGCGACCGCGACCGGGGTCGAGCCCTCGCGCGTGCGCTCGTCGAGCCAGGTCGCGAGGCGCTCGGGCAGCGGGCTGCCGGTCGTCTCGGCGATCCAGCCCGGCTTGCCGGCCACGACGAGGCGGCCCTCGACCCGCCCCCGCACGCCGTGGCCGGCGACCGCCTCGAAGTCCTCGGGGGCGGGGAGCGACTCGGGCGCGTCGAGGACCGCGGCGACGATCGCGCGGCCCAGGTGGTGCTCGCTCCGCGACTCGACGGCGGCGGTCAGGCGAAGCAGCAGTTCGCCTGCGCCCGGGTCGTGCGCGTCTTCGTCGAGCAGGCTCAGGACGTCGCGCATCTCGGGCCGGCCGCGGGTCACCGTGCCCGTCTTGTCGAGCGCGATGGCGCGCACGTCGGCGAGCGCGTCGAGGGCGGCGCCCCCCTTGAACAGGATGCCGTGGCGGGCCCCGTTGGACACCGCCGACACGATGGTCGCGGGAATCGAGATCACGAGCGCGCAGGGCGACGCGACGACGAGCAGGGTCATGCTGCGGTAGAAGGCATCCCCCCAGCTCCAGCCGAGGAACGCCACCGGCAGCAGGAACGCCACCAGCGCGCCGACGATCACGAAGCCCGCGTACCGGCCCTCGACGCGCTCGAGCCAGCTCTGCGTGGGCGCCTGGCGCTCGCGCGCTTCCTCGACCATCCGGATCACCCGCGCGAGCGTGCTGTCGCCGGCGGGGCGGGTGACCTCGACGTCGAGCGACCCTCCCGCGTTCAGGGTGCCCGCGAACACGCCGTCGCCCGGCTCCTTTCGCACCGGAATCGGCTCGCCGGTGAGGGTCGACTCGTCGATCGCCGACGCACCCGCGACCACCCGGCCGTCGACCGGCACGCGCTCGCCCGGCCGAATGCGCACGCGGTCACCGGGCGCGAGCGACTCGACCGAGACCGTCCGCTCCTCGCCGTCGGCGCCGAGCGCCTGCGCCTCGTCGGGGCGGAGCGAGACGAGCGCCTCGATCGAGCGGCGGGTGCGGTGGAAGGCGTACGACTCGAGGGTGTTGCCGAGCGAGAAGAGGAAGAGCAGGATCGCACCCTCGGCCCAGTGGCCGACCGTCGCGGCCCCCACGGCCGCGAGGATCATGAGCAGATCCACGTCGATCTCGAAGCGGGTCAGGGCGCGCGCCGCGCGCACCGTCGCGTCCCAGCCTCCGGCCACGAAGGCGAGCGCGAAGAAGCCGGTGGCCGCCATCGGCTGGCCGGTGAGCTGCAGGATGCCGGCCGTGATGCCGGCTGCGGCGCAGGCTCCGGTCGCCCAGGCCTCGCGCACCCACGGCGCGGCGTGGCTCCC
>CBFGQV010000130.1:0-7511 GCA_965651045.1 uncultured bacterium | reverse complement strand
AGGGCCTCCGAGGCCGGGGCGTGTCGGCGCGCCGTATCGGACAGGCGCTCCGCCGCCTGCGGACGCAGCTTCCGGAGGGCCGACCGCTCAGCGCCGTGCGCATTGCGGCGGTGGGCGATGAGCTGCTGGTTCAGGACCGCGAGCAGGTCTGGGCGCCACTCACCGAGCAGGTCGCCTTCGACTTCGCGGTCGAGGACCTCGCGGCCCGGGTCGAGCCCTTCGCCTCGCGGGCCGCTCGCGAGCGCGAGGCTGCGGGCGAGATGGACGCCGACGACTGGTACGACCTCGGCTTCGATCTCGAGGCGGTCTCGGTCGGCGAAGCGTCTCGAGCCTACCGCCGAGCGCTCGGGCTCGCGGCGGGCCACCCCGAGGCCCTCGTGAACCTGGGGCGCCTGGTGCACGAGCAGGGCGACGTGACCGAAGCGCTCGCGCACTACGAGCGTGCCCTCGAGATGGCGCCCGACCACGCCCTCGCGCACTTCAACCGCGGCGTCGCGCTCGAAGACCTCGGACACGTCGGAGCGGCGCGGCAGGCGTACCTCGCCGCACTCGCGCGCGACGCCGAGCTGGCGGGGGCCCACTTCAACCTCTCGCGGCTCTTCGAGGCCTCGGGCGACCTCCGCGCCGCGCTGCGGCACCTCACGGCCTACAAGCGGCTACGCGAGCCGGTGATCACGACGTAGGCGCCCGCCGCACCTCCGCCGCGCCAACACTCGCGGCGCGTCAGGCGTCGTAAGAGCGAGCGAGACGCGAGGGGCGTCTCGTCGTGCGACGAGGAGTCGAGATGCGGAGAGTGGTGGCCCATGGTCTGCTCGCCCTGGCGATGCTCGGCATCGCCGGAGCGCCCCTGAGCGGGCAATCCGGAGACGGCGCGGTGCGCGGAACGGTCGTGACCGCAGAAGAGCGCGCGCCGCTCTCGTCGGCCACGCTGTCGCTCCGGTCCGCCGCCGACTCGACCGAGGTCCGGTCGGGGCTCACCGAAGAGAGCGGCGCGTTCCGCATCGCCCTCGTGCCGCCGGGGGCGTATCGGCTGGTCATCTCCTACCTCGGATACGGCGAGCGGTGGACCGAGCCGTTCGAGGTCCAGCCGGGACTTGTGCGCGAGCTCGGCGAACTCTCGCTCTCGCTCGAGGCGATCCAGCTCGACCCGATCTCGGTGACTGCCGAGCGATCGGCCATCACCTTCGAGCCCGACCGCACCTCGTACCTGCTCGACGCGATGGTCATGGCGCAGGGCGGGTCGGTGATCGACGCCCTGGGTGGCCTGCCCGAGGTCGAGGTCGATATCGACGGCAACGTGCGCCTGCGCGACGCCAGCCCCGCCATCTACATCGACGGTCGTCCGGCGCCCATGTCGGGGCAGAGTCTGACGCTCTTCCTCGAACAGTTTCCCGCCGACCACATCGAGCGCATCGAGGTGATCGACAACCCCTCGGCCCGCTTCGGCGCCGAGGGAGGGGGCGGCATCGTCAACATCGTGCTGAAGGAGGGCGTGGAGCTCGGCATCTCGGGCAGCGTGTTCTTGAACGGGGGCACACGTGGTCAGTGGGGAAGCGGGGCCCGCGGCACGCTTCAGAAGGACCGCTGGACCTTCACCGGCGGACTCTCGACGCGCTGGTCGGACGACGAGAGCACGGGGTGGGATCTGCGCGAGAACCTGCTGAGCGACCCGACGACGTTTCTCAGGCAGGACCGGTGGTCCGACCGATCGGGGGCCTCGGGCAGCTTCGACCTGCAGGCCCGGTTCCAGGCCACCGAGCGGGCACGCTTCTGGGCGCGCACCAACGTGGGCGGCTCGGGCAGCGACCGCGAAGGCGAGACGACCACCACGCACATGGACGCCTCGCAGGACCCCACGCTCCGGTACGATCGCCTGATCGACGGCGACGGTCGGAACCGTTCCGCATCGGTGCGCACGGGGTTCGAGTACGTCTGGGAGGAGCGTCGGCACAGCTTCGAGATCGAGGTCGAGCACGACCGGAGCCGTGACCGGGAAGACGGGCGCGAAGAGATCACCGAGGCGACCTTCGATCCAGGGTTCGACGACGGGCTGATCGTGCCCGCCGAGCTCACCCTCGAGCGTGAGCGCGAGGTCGAGCGCGAGACCGGCGTCGACGTGGTGTACGAGCGACCGCTCGGTGAGAACAGCGGCGTCGAGCTCGGCTGGTCGCTCTCGGCCGAGGAGAGCGACAGCGAGCAACGGCTCGAGCTCTTCGAAGACGGGGCGTCCGATCCGGGCTCCGTCGAAGACCGGGGCGTGGTGCTCCGAGAGGTGACGAACTCCGGGTTCGTCCAGCTCCAGCGCTCGTTCGGAGAGCTCGGGCTGCAGGTGGGCGTCCGCGCCGAAGACGTGAACCTCGACTTCGAGGTACCGAGCGGCGAGCGGGTCGAGCGCCGCTACACGGACGTCTTTCCGAGCGCGAGCCTGTCGTACTCGTTCGACCGCAGCAAGCGGCTGCGGCTCTCCTACTCGCGTCGCATCGGCCGCCCGGGGGTGGGCGTGCTCGACCCGACGAACCGCTCGACCGACCCGCTCAACATCTCGATCGGCAATCCGGACATCGAGCCACGCTACACGCACTCGCTGAGCCTGCGCGCCTCCTGGTCGGGGTCGATCGGCACGCTCTCGCTCGGCCCCTACTGGCGACGCGAGACGAACGGGTGGGAACGCATCGTCGCGGTCGACGAGCAGGGCGTCTCGACACGTACCTGGGACAACCTCGCCTCGCAGACGAACTATGGCGCGTCGCTCAGCCTGTACCTGCGGCGGGTGGCCGGCTGGGGCGGCCGCATCAGCGTCTCGGGGGCGCGGAACGAGCGGGACGCAAGCAACCTGGCCGAGCGCTTCAGCGGCACGTCGACCCGGTGGAGCGCCCGCAGCAGCATCGACCGCGAGATTTTCGACGGCATGCAGATGCAGGGCTCGTTCACCTACTCGCCGGCGGTCGACCTGCCCCAGGGGCGGACGCTGTCGCGCCGCACGGCCGACTTCTCGATCCGCTACCGCTTCATGGACCGGCGTGCGTCGCTCGGCGTCAACCTGCGCGACCCGTTCCTGCTGCGGCAGCAGCGCACCGAGATTCGCGACCCCACCGTCATCCAGACCGGCAGCGCCCGCGAGTCGACGCGGAGCCTGCAGGTCACGCTCTCCTACTCGTTCGGCGGGGGCGGGAGCCGGCGCGGCGGCCGCTGAACAACGGCGCGCCGACTGCAGAGCCGGCGCGCCATGCCCCGTTCAGCCGTTCGGATCCAGCATCTCGGCGATGCGCGCGAGAGCGTCCTGGTAATGGAGGCGCGTCGTGCGGTGTGAGGTTCGCCCGGCGGCCTGCTGCAGCTCGCCGCGCAGGCTCACGAGTTGCCCGCGCGCGAGGGGCGCGATGTCGGTCGGACGCGCCTCTTCGTCGCCCATGAGCTCGGCCATGCGGTCCAGGTAGGCGCGCTGCAGGTTCCGGCGGTAGGCGTCCGTCTGCTCGCCGCTTCGCGCTTCCGCCCAGACCGCGGCCCGGACGTCGTCGAGCATCTCGGTCAGCGTGTACGCCTGGTCGCCGTCGAACGCCTCCTGCTCGATCAGCCGCTTCATGCGCGCCACGTCGAGCAGCCCGTTCAACGCGAACACCTGCCGTGCGCGCACGAGGTCGACGAAGCCGTCGTCCTGGATGCGGCTCAGAATGTCGGGCTGGATCAGCCACCCCGGCGTCTCGAAGACCTGCCGCGCCAGGTAGTCCACGGCCCGGCGTTGAGTCTCTTCCGGCACGCGCTCGAAGACCGGCCCCTCCTGGTCCTGGACCTTCCGCGTCTGGACGACCCCGCCGACGTTGGCGAGCACGTGGCCCGTGTAGCGGTTCCACTGGCCCACGATCTGGTTGTAGAGCTCGTCGAGCTGGTCGTAGTCCTCGCCCGCCTCGAACGTCCAGTCACGCAGGTTCTCGACGATGCGCTCGAGGTTCGCCACTCCCAGATCGGACGCCCGCATGGCGTCGTCGCCGATCGCCTCGGTCAGCGCCGTCGGGTCCGCGCCCGTCGGGCTCGAGAAGCGGTATACGGGATCGACCTGCATCTCGGCCACCATCGCGTTCAGCGCCCCGCGCTCCGATTCGGCGGTGCCGGGCAAGGCCCGATATCCCCACTCGATGGCGAAGTTGTCGTAGGGTCCGACCAGCGGCATGAGACAGGTGTCGTCACCCGGCTGGGCGACGTAGTTGAAGCGCGCGTAGTCCATGATCGACGGCGCCACCCCCATCGTGCAGACGAAGCGCGTGCGTAGCGAGTCGACCGGGTACGCGGCCGAAGACTGCATGTTGTGCTGAAGGCCGATCGTGTGGCCGACTTCGTGGGCCGACACGAAACGGATCAGCTCGCCCATGACCTCGTCCGGGAACTCCACGCCGCGCGCGTCGGGGTTCACCGCAGCGGTCTGCACGAAGAACCAGTTCCTGAGCAGGTTCATGACGTTGTGGTACCACTGGATGTCGCTCTCCAGAATCTCGCCCGTGCGCGGATCGTGCACGTGCGGGCCCGAGGCGTTCTGAACGTCCGAGGCGAGGTAGCGGATCACCGAGTAGCGCGCGTCTTCGGCGTCCCACTCCGGGTCCTCGGCCGGGCTCGGCGCGTCGCGCGCGACGATCGCGTTGCTGAACCCCGCCGCCTCGAAGGCGACCTGCCAGTCCTCGACGCCCTGCTTGAGGTACGGCACCCACTTGGCCGGCGTCGCCGGGTCGATGTAGTAGACGATCGGCTCGACCGGGTCGACCAGTTCACCGCGGGCGTAGGCCGCGGGGTCGGAGGGCTCGAGCCGCCAGCGCGTCACCAGGCACTGCTCGGTGGCCCGCTGGGTGTCCAGCCCGTAGTTGACCATCTGCACGCTGAAGAACCCTACGCGTTGGTCGCAGTAGCGCGGCTGCATGGGGTTCGCGGGCAGCTCGAGCATGGAGTGGTGCATCTCCATGCTGACGGTGTTCGCCGCGTTGTTCGAAGGGGGATTCTGGGCCACGTACGTGAGCACCCGGCGGACCTCGACGTTCGTCGGAAAGGACCGCGCGTAGCGAACGAAGGTCCGATCGCCGTCGACGCTCCGCACCTGGTACTGGTCGCGCCGGAATTTCTGCAGCCCGAGCATGGGCACGTCGTCGGTGAAGAGCTCCGAGACGTCGATCACCACGGCGGACGAATCGGGCGACATGGCCTCGATGTCGAAGGCCATGATCACGGGTTCGAAGTTCGAGTTCCGTACCGCCTGCGCGATCGGCAGCGAGTCGGCGGCCACGTTCTCGTAGCTCACGAGCCGGAGGAGTATACGGTCGTCGTTCCGCTGCCAGCGCACGATCGAGGTGTTGGCCTTCGAACCCCCGTACCCGGCCCCGGCGGGCGTCTGCGCGATGCGCGTGAGCAGGAGCATCTCCTCGTCGAGTCGGTCGAGTGGGATCTCGTAGTAGAGGTCGTCGCCGACGCGGTGCACGTCGAAGAGCCCCTCGTCGGTCCGGGCCTCGGCGGTGATCACCTCGGCGTAGGGTCTCATGCCGTCTTCGGAGTCGGCGCGCGCCGGGCGTTCCGGGGTCGGGCCGCCGGCTGGTGCGGCCTGCGACGACGAGCAGGCCGCCAGGCCGCAGGCGAGGAGAAGGGCGGTGAGGGCTCGTGGGTGCTGCATGATCGTGACTCCGCGTGTGGTCAGGGTCCAGCCGTGGTTCGGCCCGCCGGGCGAGCGGGTCGTCCCGGCAGGGTGCCTATGATCCGGACGGGGCAGGGGCGACGCAACCCAACCCTTCCATGGGGCTGCTGCGGGCGCGAGAGTTCAGTATGCGTCTGTAGGAAATCCGCACCGACCACGAGTGGACCGTGATCCGCTGGCCCGAGGATCTCCAGCCGAAGCTCTTCGCCCTGCGCCGCGAGTCGTACGGGCGCGCCGACCTCACGCGGGACGCGCTGGCCGGGGTGGTCGTCGGAGTGGTGGCGCTGCCGCTGGCCATCGCTTTCGCCGTCGCGTCGGGCGTGCGCCCCGAACAGGGGCTCTACACCGCGATCGTCGCGGGCTTTCTGATCGCCGCCCTCTCGGGCAGCCGCGTCCAGATCGGGGGACCCACCGGCGCGTTCGTCGTGCTGGTCTTCTCGGTCGTGCAGGAGTTCGGCTACGACGGGCTCGCGGTGGCCACCCTCATGGCCGGCGCGCTGCTGGTCGCCATGGGGCTGGCACGCATGGGTGCCGTCATCCGGTACATCCCGTACCCGGTCACGGTCGGCTTCACGACCGGTATCGCGCTCATCATCGCGCTGACCCAGGTGCCCGACGGGCTGGGATTGGCGGTGGAGGGATCCCCCACCGAGTTCGTCGAGCGCCTGGGGGCCTACGCCCGGGCTGCGGGTACGGTGAATCCCGCCGCCTTCGGGGTTTGTGCCGGTACCCTGGCGGTGCTGCTGCTCTGGCCGCGGGTGTCCCGGCGGATCCCCGGACCCCTGGTGGCTCTGGTGCTGGCCACGGTGGGTGTGCAGCTCTTTCAACTACCCGTGGACACCATCGGCAGCCGCTTCGGAGGCGTGCCCAGCGCGCTGCCCACGGTGCGGCTGCCCCGGGTGGACCTGGCCACGATTCCCGACCTGGTCTCGCCCGCGCTCGCCATCGCGCTCCTGGCCGGCATCGAGAGCCTGTTGAGCGCCGTGGTGGCCGACGGCATGACCGGTCGGCGGCACCGCTCCAACGCCGAACTCGTGGCCCAGGGGGTCGCCAATATCGCGTCGCCCCTGTTCGGGGGGATTCCCGCCACCGGCGCCATCGCTCGCACCGCCACCAACGTGAAGAACGGCGGCCGGACGCCCGTGGCCGGCATGGTGCACGCCGCCGTCCTGTTGCTGATTCTCACCACCGTGGGCCGGTGGGTGGCACTGGTGCCGATGGCAGCGCTCGCGGGCGTGTTGCTCGTCGTCGCCTACAACATGAGCGAGTGGCGTGTCTTCGTCGGGCTGCTCAAGGGTCCGAAGAGCGACGTGCTCGTCCTGCTCAGCACCTTCGGGCTCACGGTACTCGTCGATCTGGTGGTTGCGATCCAGGCCGGTGTCGTCCTGGCGGCGTTGCTCTTCATGCGCCGCATGGCCGAGGTCAGCCAGGTGCGCTCCGTCACGCACGAGGTCGGCGAGGTGGAGCGCGAGGGGTTCGAGACCGAGAACGCCGGCCTCGTGCTCCCGCCCGGAACCGAGGTGTTCGAGGTGGCCGGGTCGTTCTTCTTCGGCGCGGCGCAACGGTTCAGCGAGGCGCTGTCGGAGATCCGGCAGAAGCCCCGGGTGGTGATTCTGCGCATGCGAGACGTCTTCGCGATGGACGTCACGGGCCTGTACGCGCTCGAAGAGGTACATCAGCGCTTTTCACGCCAGGGCGTCACCCTGCTGCTTTCGGGCGTGCGGGTGCAGCCCATGATGGTGCTGGTGCGCTCGGGCGCGCTCGAGCGCCTCGGCGAGGCAAACGTGCTCGGGTCGTTTCGCGAAGCCGTCGAACGGGCTCGGGAGCTGAGCGGCGCCGGCTGACG
>CBFGQV010000129.1:0-7587 GCA_965651045.1 uncultured bacterium | reverse complement strand
GGAGAGCCCGTGGCGGGGCGCCCCCCCCTCAGCTACCCGGAAGAACGAGGCGCTTCCCACGGCACCCGGCCCCCCGCGAGTCGCGCCCACAAAACAGAGTGCGGCGCCCCGAACCCGAAGGTCCGAGACGCCGCGCAGTCCGGGGCGTTGCGTGAGCGGCCCCGCCCGGGAATCCCCCGAGTATCGTCCGCTACTGCACCGTGTTGATCATGTCGAAGATCGGCAGGTACATCGCGACGATCATGCCGCCGACCACCACGCCCAGGATCACGATCATCACCGGCTCCAGCGCCGAGAGCAGCGCCGAGACGGCCGTGTCCACCTCGTCGTCGTAGAAGTCGGCGATCTTCTCGAGCATCTCGTCGAGCCCGCCCGTCTGCTCGCCCACGTTGATCATCTGGACCACCATCGGCGGGAACACGCCCGACTCCTTGAGCGGGCCCGAGATCGTCTCACCGCCCGCGATCGAGGCGCGCGAGCCCATCACCGCGTCGTGGATCACGCGGTTGCCGGCCGTGCGCGCCGTGATCTCGAGGCCTTCCAGGATCGAGACGCCCGACGAGACCAGCGTGCCCAATGTGCGGGTGAAGCGGGCCACGGCGGCCTTGCGCTGCAGGTCACCGATCAGCGGGAAGGCCAGAATCATGCGGTCGATCGTGAGGCGGCCGCCGTCCGTCTTGTAGAACTGCCGGATCAGGAAGATCGCGACCATCACGCCGCCGACCACCGCCCACCAGTAGTTCACCAGGAAGTCGGAGAGCCCGATCACCATGCGGGTCGGCAGCGGCAGCGGCACGCCCACCGACGAGAACATCTCCTGGAAGGTCGGAATCACGAAGATCAGCAGAATCGCGACCGCGGCCGCGGCCACGAACATGACCACCGCCGGGTAGACCATCGCGCCCTTGATCTTCCGGACCAGCGCGTCGTTCTTCTCGAGGAAGGTCGCGAGGCGCAGCAGAATCGTGTCCAGAATACCGCCCGCCTCACCGGCCGCGACCATGTTCACGAAAAGGTCGCTGAAGACCTTCGGGTGGCGGCCCAGGGCGTCGGCCAGCGTGTGGCCCGATTCGACGTCGTAGAGCACGTCCTGAATGATCTTCCGGAAGCGCTTGTTCTCGGTCTGCTCGGCCAGAATGTCGAGAGACTGCACGAGCGGCAGACCCGAGTTGATCATCGTCGCGAACTGGCGCGTGAAGATCACGATGTCTCGGGTCGAGATGCCCGTGCCGAACGAGATCGTCAGGTCGCGCGACTTTTCGCGGACCGAGACCGGAATCATCTTCTGCCGGTGCAGGAACGCCAGCACTTCCTCTTTCGACGGAAGTTCGACTTCTCCGGACTGGATCTCTCCGCCCATCGCGGGACGGGCGCTGTACGCAAAGGTTGGCATGGCCTACCTCAGCCTAGGTGCGAGGGCATGGGTTCGCCGACGGCCCGCAGGAGCTCCTGCGGATCGCCCGAGCGCTTCAGGGCTTCTTCGAGCGTGATCTCGTTCTTCAGGTAGAGCATCTGCAGGCTGTCGTTCATGGTCTGCATGCCGTGCTTCTTCCCGGCCTGCATGAGCGAGTAGATCTGGTGGATCTTCTCGTCGCGAATCACCGCGCGAATGGCGGGCGTGCACACCATCACCTCGGCCGCCGCGACGCGTCCACGCCCGCGGGCCTTGGGGATCAGCGTCTGGGTCACGACGCCCTCGAGCACGAACGAGAGCTGCGCGCGCACCTGCGGCTGCTGGTGCGAGGGAAAGGCGTCGATGATGCGGTTGACCGATTCGGCCGCCGAGTTCGTGTGCAGCGTGGCGAGCACGAGGTGGCCGGTCTCGGCGATGGTGAGCGCGGCGCTGATCGTCTCCAGGTCGCGCATCTCGCCGATCAGGATCACGTCGGGGTCCTGCCGCAGCGCGTACTTGAGGGCGGCCGCGAAGGAGCGCGTGTCCGCGCCTACCTCGCGCTGGTTCACCACCGAGTTCTGGTGCCGGTGAATGAACTCGATCGGGTCTTCGATCGTGATGATGTGCGACTTCCGCTCTTTGTTGATCTTGTCGAGCATGGCCGCGAGCGTGGTCGACTTGCCCGAGCCCGTGGGCCCCGTGACCAGCACGAGCCCCCTCGGGCGCTCGGCCAGGCGGTTCAAGATGGGCGGCAGCCCGAGCTTCTCGACCGTCTGGATCTCGTAGGGAATCTGCCGGATCGCGAGCGCCACGCAGCCGCGCTGCTTGTAGGCGTTTCCGCGGAAACGCGACAGGTTCTGCACGCCGAAGCTGAAGTCGAGCTCGTCGTCCGTCTCGAAGCGCTTCTTCTGCGCCTCGGTCAGGATCGAGTAGGTGAGCGAGAGCGTGTCCTTGGGCGCCAGCGGCTTGGGGTACTGCGAGTTCACCAGGTCGCCGTCGACCCGGATCTTCGGTCGCTCGCCCACCGTCAGGTGCAGGTCCGAGGCGCTCTTGCCGATCATCTCGGTCAGGAGATTCCGGAGGCTCAGCTCGGCCATGGCGCCCGAGCCTTGCGCCTGCTGGGCCTGCTGGGTGCGCGTGCCAGGGGAGTCCGTCATGGCGCGTTCGTGTGGGTACGGGTCATATGTCTGCGGTCTCCTTCACCACCTCTTCGAGAGTGGTGATGCCGCGCTCCACCTTCTTCAGTCCGTCCATGCGCAACGTGAGCATGCCCTGCCCGAGGGCGATGTCGCGCAACTCGTCCGACCCCCGGGCCTCCATCACGGCGCGGCGCAGCTCCGGGGTCATGGACATCACCTCGTAGAGGCCCTGACGGCCGCGGTACCCGCTGCCGTCGCACTTCTCGCAGCCCGCGCCCTTGTAGAAGGTCGTCTTCTTCACCCACGCCTCGTCCAGCTTGGCGGCGTGCACGTACTCGTCTTCGTAGCTCGTCTGCTGCTTGCAGTCGGTGCAGATGCGGCGCACGAGCCGCTGCGCCGTCACCAGGTTCAGCGCCGACGCCACGTTGAAGGGCTCCATGCCCATGTCGATCAGACGCGTGATCGTCGCGGCGCAGTCGTTGGTGTGCAGCGTCGAGAGCACGAGGTGGCCGGTGAGCGCCGCCTTGAGCGCGATCGAGCCGGTCTCGAGGTCACGAATCTCACCGACCATGATGATGTTCGGGTCCTGGCGCAGGAACGCCCGGAGCGCGGCGGCGAAGCTCATGCCGATCTCGGAGCGCACCTGGACCTGGTTGATGCCGTGAATGTTGTACTCGACCGGGTCCTCGGCCGTCATGATGTTGACTTCTTCGGTGTTGACCCTCGAGAGCGCCGAGTAGAGCGTGGTCGTCTTACCCGAGCCCGTGGGCCCCGTCACGAGCACCATGCCGTACGGCCGCGAGATCGCGTAGAGGAAGTCCTTCTCGGCCTTCGGTTCGAACCCGAACTTGGTCAGGTCGAAGGTCAGGTTCCCCTTGTCCAGAATACGCAGCACGATCTTCTCGCCGAAGATCACCGGCAGCGTCGACACGCGGAAGTCGACCACCTTGTTCCGCACGCGCAGCTTGATGCGGCCGTCCTGGGGCACCCGCCGCTCGGCGATGTTCAGGTCCGACAGAATCTTGATGCGCGAGGTGAGCGCCGCCTTCATCTTGAACGGCGGCTTCATGACCTCCTTGAGCGCCCCATCGAGCCGGTAGCGTACGCGAATCTCGCGCTCGTAGGGCTCGATGTGAATGTCGCTCACGCCCCGCATGACCGCGTCGGTCAGGAGCCCGTTGATGAACTTCACCACGGGCGCCTGGTTCACCTCGGCCTGGAGCGCCGCGACCGAGACGTCTTCTTCCTGGTCTTCGACGTACTCGACGTCCTCTTCGATGAGGTCGTCGAGAATGTCGGCCATGCGCTGGTCCGACGACTCGTAGTACTCGTCGAGCTTGTGCTTGAGCGTGTACTCGCCGGCCACCACGGGCTCGATGTCGAGCCGCGTGATGAACTTCAGGTCGTCGATGGCCCCCATGTCGCTCGGGTTGACCATCGCCAGCGTGAGCGTGCGGCCCATGCGCCGGAGCGGCAGCACCATGTGCTTCATGGCGACGTCGCCCGGCACCAGCCTCAAGATCTTCTGGTCGACGTTGATCTTCGTCAGGTCGACCGCCGGCACCCGGTACTGGCGCGCGAGCACCCGCGTGAGCGCGTCTTCCTTGACGTGCCCGAGGCGCACGAGCGCGTACCCGAGGCGCGTGCCTTCCTTGCGCGCCTCGCGCATGCCCTCCTGGAGCTGCTCGTCGTTGACGAGCCCCTCGCGCACGACGAGATCGCCGAGCCGGTCCTGGGCGACGTTGGTGGCCATCGAGTGTGGCGTGTCCTCTGCAGAAGACGCGGGCGCGGCGGACGGCTCAACACGCCGACGGCGCGCCCGGCAGGGCAGTACCGGCGGCCGAAAGCGGAAGTCCGCCGGGCCCGAAAGAAACGTATGTAGTCATTTCCAACGTAGGAACGGCGCGCTCCACGGGTCAAGCATCGTGAAAAGGGGGATTCCCGCGCCGGCCGCTCACCCCCCTCCGGGCCGCACCCGCGGACGCAGCCGTTCGAGCAGTACGGGCCCGATGCCGCGCACGCGCAGCAGGTCGTCGGCTCGGCGGAACGGTCCGTCGCGGGCGCGCGACTGGACGATGCGCTCGGCGAGCGCCGGACCGATGCCGGGCAGTCGGTCGAGTGCCTCGACGCCGGCCTGGTTGAGGTCGACCGGCTCCGCCTCGCGCGGCGCCGCGAGCAGCCCGCTCGCGCTCGTGAACGTCAGGTGGGGCGCGAGCTTGGCGACCGTCGCCGGCCCGATGCCCCGAACGCGCTCGAGGTCGTCGGGCCCGACGAACGGCCCGTCTGCCTCACGCGAGCGCACGATCGCCTCGGCCGTCGCGGGGCCGACGCCAGGCAGCCGCCGGAGCTCGACCACCTCGGCCACGTTGGGGTCCAGGCGCTCACCCTCGGCGAGCGGCGTATTCGCGCGCTGCTCGATCGCCACCTCGGCGGTGACCGCCGAGTCGAGCGCCTCGATCGCCGACCCCGTCTCGGGCGGCGGCGCCGGCGGCGGCCCTTCGACCGCCCACCGGACGGCCCCCGCCGCGAGCAGCACCGCCGCCGCCCGCGCGAGCGTTCGGCTCTCCTGCTTGTTCATGCCCGGAACGCTCGCGCGAGCGGGCGGGCGCCTCCATGGCGATCGGGGCGGTGCTCAGGGCATCGCTCGGGGCGCCGCTCGCCCCGCCGGCGGTCAACGCGGGAAGACCGCCCCGAGCGTGCCCGCCTCGAACACGAACTGCCCGAAGACCGAGAGCTGCAGCTGCGTCGACCCGCGCCGCTGGCCCACGAACGACTGCCGGTCGGTGTAGCTCGCCTGAACGCCCACGTCGAAGTCCGAAAGCCGGGTGTCGAGGGTGAACGAGAGCGCGCGGCTCAGATGATCGACGAAGGCGACGCACGCCTCCCGGCCCGCGGGCACCCGGCACTCGCGCTCGGCGACGTAGCTCGCGAGCACCGAGAAGCGGATCGGCCGCTCGAGCTCTCGAGACAGCCCGAACGGCGCGCGGAAGAGCGAGTTGAACGAGAGGCGGTGGCTCGTGCGGTCGCGTTCGGTGTCGCCGGTGGGGTCCCGCCCGCGGCCGGTCTCGAGCGAGCCGCGGTAGCCCGTCGTGAGCCCGCCGACCCAGACCAGCGTCACGTCGAGCGGGTACGAACGGTCGTCGAGGGTGCGGCGCTGGGCGGCCTGCCCGTAGATGACCTCGCGACGCGCGTGCCGAACCCCCGACGCGAGCGAGACGCGCTCGAGCGCTGCGCCCACCGCCCCCCGCACCTCGATGCCGTCCAGCCGCGCGCGCACGTCGGGCCAGACCTCGGTCCTCAGGCTACGGTCGGCGCGGGCGTCGAGCGTCTGCGCCTCGCTCCACTGATAGCCGACGTCCAGTCCCGCCCGCTCGCCCTGCACCCCCCAGGCGAGCTGATGCGCGTTGCGGTCGACGAGGGTGGTGGCCGTGTCGCCGTCCAGCACCCGGAATCCCCCGAGCCCGGCCCACCCGAGCTGGTAACGGGCACCGGGGTCGACCGGGTCCCGGTTGAAGCGCGAGAAGACCCCGTCCTGCCAGGTATAGGTGACGGGTCGGAACCGCCCGAGCACGGCGGCGAAGGTCGAGCCCTCGGCGGCGGCCCGCGAGAGCCCGGCCGGGTCGAACGACAGCAGCGCCCGCCGTTCCCGCTCGCCCCGGACGTTGCGCACCAGCACCGTCAGGGTATCGCCGTCCGGCGCCACCACCTCGCCCACGAATCCGGGGTTCCGATCCCCGTCGTAGCGCGTCGTGAAGCCGAACTCGTGCCGGAGCCAGGGCACCACCTGGGGCCGCCAGTCGACGCGGGTTCGGAGCGTGCGGCGGGTCTCCCAGCCGACGTCCAATCCCCCGAACCGGGCCCGTTCGCGCTCGAGCAGCAGCTGGACCTCGGGGTCGACCACGACCTCGGTCGGCCGCAGCAGGTCGCGCGCGCCGACGAAGGTGAGGTCGGCCGTCAGGCTCTGAAACGGCCGGAGCGCGAGCTCGGCGACGGTCTCGAGGGTCTCGCGGGGCGCGGCGCGCGGGCGCACGAGCGAGTCCGAGGGCAGCTCGACGATGCGGTCGAAGCGGAAGATCTCGTTGTCCTGGCGCGCGTACGAGGTGGCGACGGCGATGCGCGTCGGCGTCCAGCGGAAGTTGGCGCCCATCACCGCGTCTTCGAGCGGGCCGGGCAGAAGGGCGCGCACGACCGGTTCGAGGGGCCCGGGCACGGCGCGCACCTCGCGCGGCTCGGGACGTCGGTCGTATCCGACGCGCATGTCGACGCCCTCGGCTTCGGCCCGCGAGGTCACCGAGGTGTTCCGTGTCCGGTACCACGCCACGCTGGTCTCGAGGCCGTTCACGAACAGCCCGAGCAGCGGGTCGTCCGAGGGCGTCGTCTTCCGCACGGCGATCCCCACGCGCGTTCTGGAGGCGCCGATGTCGCGCAGGTTCCGGAGTCGGTCGGCGGGCACGTCGCTCTCGGCCAGGTAGGTCGGGTCCTGCGACGCGCGGTCGATCGAGAGGGTGAGCGGCACCTCGACGCCCCAACTCTCGGGCAGCGCGCGCTCGACCCGCAGCCGCGAGTCCACCGTCACGCGGCGGTCGGTCTGGTAGGTCGCCGCCTCGTCGAGCTGCCGGAAGAACGCGCCCCGCGACGAGACGCTCACCCGGTTCTCGAGCACGTCGCCCACGTCGGCGGTCGCGTTGAGCACGCCCGCGAGCCCCGCGTCGGTCACCCCGCGCGAGAGCCGGAGCTCGTTCACCCAGACCTCGCCCTGGAACGGGCCGGGCCCCTGGTTCCAGATGCCCATGGCCATCTCGCGCACGTTGGCCAGGTTGGGCGCGCGCCCCTGGTCGCTCAGGACGACGGCGTAGGTCGAGTCGCGGGCCCAGAGCACGAGCGGCGGGTCGCCCGGGCCGCGAGGCTCGAGCGCGAGCGTCTCTTCGGCGCGACTCCGGAGCTCCTGGAAGACCTGGAAGTCGATCACGATCTCGGGGCGCCAGTCGTCCGGCAGCACCCCGCCCGGGGCCGCCGTGCGCTCGAGCGGCGTGCGATAGCGGTAGAAGTTCTCCG
>CBFGQV010000128.1:0-7588 GCA_965651045.1 uncultured bacterium | reverse complement strand
CGCAGTGGGGCGCCTGCTCGAGCGCGTCCAGGCGCTCAGCCGGGCCGCCGAGAAGGCCGACGATCGCCGCGCCGAGGTGGAGGAGCTGCTCCGCCGCATCACGACCGGCGACGAAAGCCCGGCGAGCATGCACGTACGCCTGCGCGCGCTCGAGGCCGAAAACGGTGACCTGCGCGAGCGCCTGGCGAAGGGGCGTGAGACCGCCGAGCGCCTCCTCGCGCGCATTCGATTCCTCGAAGAGCAGCGGTGAGGCGATCATGAGCCAGAAGCAGTCCGTGACGGTGCGTATCGCCGGCGAGGAATATGCGATCCGGGCCGAGGCGTCGGCCGACTACACGAAGAGCTGCGCGCGCTACGTCGACGACCGCATCGCCGAGATCCGCCAGCGCTCGGGGTTGGTGGAGACCCACAAGGCGGCCATTCTCGCGGCGCTCTCGATCACCGACGAGTTCGTGCAGACGCGCGACGAGCTCGACAAGCTGCGCCGTGAAGTCGCGTCCCGCGCGCAGAACCTCGTGAAGCGCATCGAAGACGAGGGTGGACTCGTCGGGGACTGAGCTTCGCCAACTTGCCGGAGTCCGGCGCGAATCCTATCCTACGCAAGACTTTACGGACCCGCGGCATCGCCCCGCGCGAGGCCCGGGTTCCCTGATGCCCTCACGCGGGCGCTCCGGTGCCCGCTTCATGGAGCCGATACATGGGATCCCCGCTGGTGATACTGGCGGCGGTCCTGGGCGTGTTGGCGGGCGCGGCGGTGGGATTCGCCGTTGCGCGCAACCGCGAACGGGCACGCCGGGAACGAGAGAAGGCCGCCGCCCAGGACGAGGCCTCGCGCATACTCAGGCGGGCCGAAGACGAGGCAGAGAACCGACGCAGGGCAGGAGAGCTCGCGGGCAAGGACGCCGCGATCCAGCTCCGCGAGAGCTGGGAGCGCGAGGAATCACGCCGACGCGAAGAAGTCGAGCGGGCCGAGCGCCGGGCCGAAGAGCGCGCCGACAGCCTCGACCGCCGCTTCGACCTGCTGAACGAACGCGACCAGGAGCAGGACCAGCGCTCGCGTGAGCTCGACCAGCGCGAGGGCGAACTCCGCCAGGCCGAGGCCGACGTCGAGCGCGACCGGCAGAAGGCGCGCCGCGCGCTCGAGGAGCTCGCGGGCATGTCGGCCCAGGAGGCGCTTCGCAAGCTCCAGGACGACCTCGCCGACCAGGCCCGTGCCGAGGCCGCCAACACCACGCGCGAGATCAAGGAAGAGGCGCAGCGCACCGCCGAACGCGAGGCCAAGAAGATTCTGGGGCTCGCGATCCAGCGCATGGCCGCCGACACCACCGCTCAGATGACCGTATCGGTGGTCCAGTTGCCGTCCGACGAGATGAAAGGGCGCATCATCGGGCGTGAGGGCCGAAACATTCGCGCCTTCGAACAAGCCACCGGCATCGACGTCATCATCGACGACACCCCCGAGGCGGTGGTGCTCTCGGGCTTCGACCCGGTGCGGCGCGAGACCGCGCGCATTGCGCTCGAGCGCCTGATCGAAGACGGACGCATTCACCCGGGCCGCATCGAAGAGATGGTCGAGAAGGCGCGGGGCGAGGTCGAGCAGGGCATGGTCGAGGCGGCCGAGGAGGTGCTGTACGAACTGGGCATCCACAACGTGCACCCGGAGATCGTGCGCACGCTCGGGCGGCTCAAGTTCCGAACCTCGTACGGCCAGAACCAGCTGCAACACGCGCGCGAGGTCGCGCTCCTGGCCGCGAGCATGGCCGCCGAACTCGAACTCGACGTGCAGGCGACGAAGCGCGCGGCGATCCTGCACGACGTCGGCAAGGGCATGACCCACGAACACGAGGGCACGCACGTCGAACTCGGCTGGAGGCTCTGCAAGAAGCACGGCGAGGGCGAGATCGTGCTGAACGCCATCAAGGCGCACCACGACGAAGAGCCGCACCACTTCGCCGAGACCTTCCTGGTGACCGCGGCCGACGCGATCAGCGGGTCGAGGCCCGGCGCCCGGCGCGAGATGTTCGAGGGCTATGTGAAGCGCCTCGAAAAGCTCGAGGAGCTGGCCATGGCCGAGCCCGGTGTGGACCGCTGCTTCGCGATCCAGGCGGGGCGCGAACTGCGCGTGATGGTCGAGCCCGACAAGGTGAGCGACGCCGAGATGGCGCAGATCTCGGAGAAGGTGGCGCGCACCATCGAGGAAGAGCTCCAGTACCCGGGCCAGATCAAGATCGTCGTCATTCGCGAAACGCGCGCGGTGGACTTCGCTCGCTGAGCGGGGCCGCGCGCGACCAGGGAATCCCCAGAAACGAGAACAGAAAAGGAGCCGGGCATGCCCGCACAGCTCATTTCAGGCAAGGAGATCGCGGCCGAGATCCGGGCCGAACTCAAGGACCGCGTCGCGACGCTGAGCTCCGAGCGGGGTCTCGTGCCGGGGCTCGCGACGGTGCTCGTCGGCGAAGACCCCGCGAGCCAGCTCTACGTCGGCATGAAGAACAAGGCCGCGAAGGAGGCGGGCATTCACTCGCGGCAGATCACGCTCGACGCCGACACCTCCGAAGACGAACTCCTCGGGCTGATCGCCGGGCTCAACGCGGACCCGGAGATTCACGGGATTCTCGTACAGCTTCCGCTGCCCTCTCAGATCGACGAACAGAAGGTCCTGCTCGCCATCGACCCGGACAAGGACGTCGACGGCTTCCACCCGGTGAACGTGGGCCGCCTCGCGACGGGCGACGAACACGTGCTGGCGCCCTGCACCCCACGGGGGGTGGTCGAGATGCTCGTGCGTACGGGCAACGACCCGCGTGGCAAGCACGTCGTGGTGGTGGGGCGCTCGAACATCGTCGGGCGGCCCATGGCGTCGCTGCTGCTCCGACGCGGGCGTGGGGGCGACGCGACCGTCACCGTCGCGCACTCGCGCACGGCCGACCTGGGCGCGATCACGCGGCTGGCCGACATCGTCATCGTCGCGGTCGGGCGGCCGGGCACCGTGACCGCCGACATGGTGCGTCCGGGCGCGGTGGTGATCGACGTCGGCACCAACCGTGTCGACGCGCCCGACACGGAGCGCGGCTACAAGGTCGTGGGCGACGTGGACTTCGACGCCGTGCGCGAGGTGGCGTCGTGGATCACCCCCGTACCGGGCGGCGTCGGTCCGATGACGATCGCCATGCTGCTCTCGAACACGGTCGACGCGGCGGAGCGGCTCCGCGCCGCCGGGCGCTGAGGCCGCGAGGGCGGGGGTGGCCAACGACGAGTTCCTGAGCCTCGACCTGTTCGGCGACGCCGAGGCCACGAAAGCGGAGGACCCGGCGACGGACGAGGCGCCGGCCGGCCCGGCGCCGAGCTCGGCCGACGCGGAGGTCGGCGCGGAGCCGGAGGCAGCGGCAGGGAAGCAGTCGGCACCGCGCGACGAGCCGGACGTCTGGACCGTCTCTCAGGTCAACCGCGCCGTCCGGAACCTGCTCGAGAGCCAGCTGCCGTCGCTCTGGGTGTCGGGCGAGGTGGCCAACTGGAAGCGCGCCGGGTCGGGGCACTGCTACTTCACCCTGAAAGACGAGAACGCCCAGCTGCGGTGCGTGATGTGGCGGAGCGACGCCCAGCGCCTGCCGATCGACCCGGACGATGGCATGGAGGTGCGGGTCTTCGGCTCGCTCACCCTCTACGAGGTGCGGGGCGAGTACCAGCTCACCGTGCGAAGGCTCGAAGCGGCGGGCGAGGAGGGGCTCTGGCGGCTCGCCTTCGAGAAGCTCCGGGGGCGGCTCGACGCCGAGGGGCTCCTGGACCCGGCCCGGAAGCGCCCGCTGCCACGCTTTCCGCGCACGGTGGGCGTGGTGACGTCGACGACGGGCGCTGCGCTCCGAGACATTCTGTCGGTGCTCCGGCGCCGCGCGCCCTGGACGCGAGTCGTCGTGCGCGGCTCCAAGGTCCAGGGCGAGGGCGCCGCGCTGGACATCGCGCACGCGCTCCGCACCCTCGCCGGTTCGGGACACGCCGACGTGATCATCGTGGGGCGGGGCGGGGGATCGATCGAAGACCTCTGGGCCTTCAACGAGGAGCCGGTGGCGCGCGCGATCGCGACCTGCCCCGTGCCGGTCATCTCGGCCGTGGGCCACGAGGTCGACGTCACCATCTCCGACCTGGTCGCCGACCTTCGGGCGCCCACCCCGAGCGCCGCGGCCGAGGCCGCCGTGCAGGACGGCCAGGCGCTCCAGGACGCGCTCACGCGTGTCGTGCCCCGGTTGAAGCGGGCCCTTCGGAGCGGCCTCGAGCGGCGTCGCAAGGCCGTTCGAGAGGGGGTGCCCCGGTTGGTGAGGGGCGTGCTCGCCCAGGTCGAGCCTCGGCGTTCGCGCGTCGCGCGGGCCCAGGACATGCTCGCGCGCTCGCTGGCCGTGCTGCTCGAGCGGCGGCGACGTGCCGCCGACGTGGCGCCCCGGCTGGAGCGCGCGATGCGTGTCACCCTCGCCCATCGCCGGAGCGCCCTCGGCGCGCTGGCGGGCCGCCTCGAGGCGCTCTCTCCGCTCTCGACCCTGCAACGCGGCTACGCCGTGCCGCTCACCCGCGAGGGCCACGTGCTCCGGGGGGTGGACGACTTCACGCCCGGGCGTAGCTTCGTGCTGCGTGTGGTCGACGGCCGCGTACAGTGCGAGGCCGGCCAGATCCTGAACGACGACGAGACCGAATCATGACCGAACCCGACGCCGGCGCGCCCTCGCTCGAGGGGCGCCTCAAGCGACTCGAAACCATTCTCTCGGCGCTCGAGACCGACGACCTCGAGCTCGAGCGGGCGCTGGCCCTCTTCGAGGAAGGCGTCGGGCACGTGCGGGCCGCCGAGCGCATTCTGGCCGAGACCGAACTGCGCGTCGACGAGCTCCTGGGCGACGACGGCGAGACCCGTCCGCTCGACGCGCCGGACGGCGGGTGAGCCGCGGGTGAGTGCCGCGCCCACGATCGACCTCGATCGCTATCTGGCCGAGCAGACGCCCCGCATCGAACGGGCGCTCGAACGGGCGGTCGCCCGCTGGGGCCAGGGCCTCGTACCGGACGTCGCCCGAGCGCTCGAACACGGCGTGCTCTCGGGGGGCAAGCGGGTTCGCCCGATCCTCTGCCAGGCCGGATACCTCGCGTGCGGTGCGCCCGACCCCGGCGACCCGCTCGACGACCTCGCGGCCTCGCTCGAGCTGATCCACGCGTACTCGCTCATGCACGACGACCTGCCCTCGATGGACGACGCCGCGCTCCGTCGCGGGCGCTCGACCACGCACCGCGTGCACGGCGTGCCGTCGACCACCGTCGCGGGCCTCGCGCTGATCCCCCTCGCGGCGCGGCAGGCGCTCGCCGCGGCGGGGGCGCTCGGCCTCGGCGACGCGCGGGCCCGAGAGCTCGCGGCGCTCCTGCTCGACGCTGCCGGGCCTGCGGGCATGGTCGGCGGGCAGGCGCTCGACCTGCTCGGCGAGGGCCGACGGCTCGCGCCCGCCGAGCTCGACGAACTGCACCGCCACAAGACCGGCGCGCTGCTCGCTGCGGCACCGCGCATGGGGGCGCTCGCGGCCGGGGCGCCCGGCCCGGTGCAGGACGCGCTCGGGCGCTACGGCCGGGCCGTGGGCCTCGCCTTCCAGATCGCCGACGACCTGCTCGACGCGACGGCGAGCGCCGACGAGCTGGGCAAGAACCCGAGCGACGCGCGGCTCGAGAAGTCGACCTACGTGTCGCTCTACGGCCTCGACGAGGCGCGTCGGCGGGGCGAGGCCGAGGTCCGACGGGCGCTCGACGCGCTCGACGACGCCGGGCTCGAAGCCCCCCCGCTCCGGGCGCTCGCGCGCTACATTCTGGATCGAACCCATTGACCCCCACCCGTTGACCCAGGGCGGGACCACCGCGCGCCGAGGGGGGTAGTTTGCTGCCGTTCCCCGCGGGCCCGGCCCCGGCCCCGGCGCACTCCACAGGCAAGGAGAGGGACCGTGTCCCTTCTGGATCAGATCGCTTCGCCCGCCGACCTTCGCGCGCTCCCGCGCGAGTCGCTCCGTCAGGTCGCCGACGAGGCGCGCGAGCGCCACATCGACGTCGTCGCCCAGAAGGGCGGGCATTTCGGCGCCAGCCTGGGCGTCGTCGAGCTCACCGTGGCGCTCCACTACGTCTACGAGACGCCGAAGGACCTCCTGGTCTGGGACACCGGCCACCAGGCCTACATCCACAAGATCCTCACGGGGCGGAACCGCGACCTGCCGAGCATTCGCACGCGGCACGGCCTCGCGCCGTTCCTGCGCCGCGACGAATCCGAGTACGACACCTTCGGCGCGGGCCACGCGGCGACGTCGATTTCGGCCGCGTGGGGCATGGCGGTGGGCCGGGACCTTCGGGGTGAGGACTACCAGGTGGTGGGCATCATCGGCGACGGCGCGATGGGGTGCGGTCTCGCCTACGAGGCGCTGAACAACGCCGGCCACACCGAGCGCAACTTCACGGTGATCCTGAACGACAACGACATGTCGATCGCACCCGCCGTGGGCGCGCTGAACAAGTACCTGACCGGGGTCATCACGAACCCCGCCTACAACAAGCTGCGCGACGTGGTGAAGGACGTCCTGCACCGGGCGCCCAAGACGCTCGGCGGCCTGGTCGAAGAGGTGGCGGGCAAGCTCGAAGACGGGGTGACGCACATGCTCACCCCCGGCATGCTCTTCGAAGCGCTGGGATTCCGCTACGTGGGCCCCGTCGACGGCCACGACGTCGACGAGCTCGTCGACACACTGTCCAGGGTCAGGAAGATGCACGGGCCCATTCTGGTGCACGTGCTCACGCAGAAGGGCAAGGGATTCCACCTCGCCGAAGAGGACCCCTGGACGTGGCACGCCGCGAGCCCCTTCGACAAGATCAGCGGGCACGCGACCAAGAAGAAGAGCGCGGGGCTGCCGCGCTATCAGAAGGTGTTCGGCAAGGGGCTGGTCGAGCTGGCCGACGAAGACAAGCGCGTGGTGGCGATCACCGCCGCGATGCCCGACGGCACCTCGACCGACATGTTCGCCGAGGCGCACCCCGACCGGTACTTCGACGTGGGCATCGCCGAGGGGCACGGCGTCACCTTCGCCGCCGGGCTCGCGACCCGGGGCGTGCGGCCGGTCGTGGCGATCTACTCGACCTTCCTGCAGCGCGGCTTCGACAACATCGTGCACGACGTCGCGCTCCAGGACCTGCCGGTGGTCTTCTGCATGGACCGCGCGGGCATCGCAGGCGAAGACGGTCCCACGCACCACGGCGCCTTCGACATCGCCTACATGCTCGCGGTGCCGGGCATGACGGTCACGGCGGGGAAGGACGGCCGCGAGATGCTCGGCCTGCTCCGGACCGGGGTCGGGCACGAGTCGGGCCCCTTCGCGCTCCGCTGGCCGCGCGACGCGGTGCCCGCCGAGGTCCCCCACATCTCCGAGATCGAGGCGGTGCCCTACGCCACCTGGGAAGTGCTCCGCCGGGGCCGCGGGCTCGCGATCCTGGCGACGGGCACGATGGTGCTGCCGGCGCTCGACGCCGCGCAGGAGCTCGCCGCCCGGGGCATCGAGGCCACCGTGGTCAACTGCCGGTTCATGAAGCC
>CBFGQV010000127.1:0-7612 GCA_965651045.1 uncultured bacterium | reverse complement strand
GGAGCGCCCGTGCGTGGACGTCGACGCTGGGCCCGGCCCTCGAGGCGGCACCCGCCGCCGAGGTCGCGCGGGCGAGCGGGGCGTCGCCCGACACGCTGCTCCTCAACGTGAACCACGTCGGCGACATCGACCGCGCCCGTACGCTGCCGCCCCCGCCGCCGCCTCTCGTCACCGTGGTGGGGTGGAAGGACAGCGGCAAGACCACGGCGGCGGTCGCCCTCACCCGCGCGCTCGGCTCCCGGGGTCTTCGCGTCGCCGCCTTCAAGCACGGCCACCGCTTCCAACTCGACACGCCCGGCACCGACTCCTGGCGGCTGCGGCACGAAGGAGGGGCGCACTCGGTGCTGCTCGCCGGCCCGCGCGGGTGGGCGTCGTTCGGCGACTGGCCGTCGGACGACGAGCCCCGACTGTTCGAGTTGGCGCGCAGGCACGCAGCCGGTGCCCAGGTGGTGGTCGCCGAAGGATGGAAGGAGTCCCCGGTGCCGAGGATCGAGGTTCGGGCGCCCCGTGCCGGCGAGGAGCCCCAGCCGCCGTTGCCGCCGGGCGACACCCTCGCGGTCGTCGAGCGCGGGCCGTCGGACCCGTCGATCGGGGCGCGGCTGGCCGATCTGGTGACGGCCCGATTCCTGCTCGGAAGCGCCGCATGAGCGAGCAGGATCGCAGGTCCTGGACGTTGCCGCGCCCGGTCGAGGCGGGCAGCTGGACGCTCTTCTTCATCGCGGCGACGCTCCTCGCCCTCGCGGGAATCCCCTTCTGGATCGGGCAGCGCATCGCCGAGATGGACGACGAGATTTCGATGACGCTGGAGCCCGCCCGGGCGCTGTCGTCCGACCTGGCGATCGTGCAGGCCCGCGCCATGGCCCGCTTTCAGGAATACCTGCTGACGGGCGAGACCGCCGCACGCCGACGCTATCTCGATCTCGTTGCGCGGGAGAGCGACGTGTCGACCGAGCTGCAGACGGTGCTGGCCGGCACGGAGCTCCGGCTGCGCGAGCAGGTTCTTCCGCTCCTCACGGCGTCGAACACCTGGCACCTCGGGCACCGCGAGGCGCTCTCGGGCGACGAAGGCCGGGAGGCGTTCCTCGAGCGGGTCGCGGAGGACCAGCGCCGGTTCGACCTCGTGCTCCAGGGCTCGCAACGGCTTCGTGACGCGCTCACCGCCGAGGTCCAGCGGGCGCGGGCGCGCATGCAGCGCACGCGCGGCCTCCAGTTGAGCCTCACGGTGGCGCTCGTCGCCCTCGCGCTCTTCGCGACGGCCGCCGTCGGCCTGCTCGGGCGTCGGCTGCAGGCGCTCATGACCGAGGCGAAGACGCGCGGCGAGGAGTCGCTGCGGGCCCGGCGTGAGATCGACGCGATTCTCGAGGCGACCGGTGACGGCGTGGTGAGCGTCGACCTGGAAGGGTGCGCGACGTCGATCAACGCGACCGGCGCGCGGCTGTTCGGGTACTCGGCCGAGGACGCGCGCGGGCGGTCGGTGCACGAGCTCGTACACGGCCTCGACGACGAGGTGGCCGGGCACGGCGAGGACGAGTGCCCGATTCTCGACGCGGTCCGGCTCGGCGTGATCGAGACGGCGCGCGACGACGAGGCGCGCCACCGCCGCGGCCGCCGCTTCCCGATCCGGTGGGCGCTTCGCCCCCTCGTCGATGGGCGTGAGGTGCGGGGTGCGGTGCTCACGGTCTCGGACATGACCGAGGTTCGCGAGGCCGAGCGCGCGCTGCGCGAGGCCGTGCATGCGCGCGAGCAGACCATGGCCGTCGTGAGCCACGACCTTCGCAACCCGCTCGGGTCGGTCTCGGCCGCGGCGGAGCTCCTCCTGGATGTTCCGCTCCCTCCTGAACGGCAGCGGCAGCAGCTCGAGATCATCAAGCGCGCCGCCGAACGCATGAACCGGCTCATTCAGGACCTGCTCGACGTGGCCCGTATCGAGGCCGGGGGACTCTCGGTGCGCCCGAGGCCCGCGCCGGTCGAGCCGATCCTCGCCGAGAGCGCCGATCTGGCGCTGCCGAGGCTCCGCGAGCGGGGGCTCGCCCTGGACCTCGAGGTCGGAGCCGACGTGCCCGAGGTGTTCGCCGACCAGGATCGCGTGTTGCAGGTGCTCTCGAATCTGCTCGCCAACGCCGTGCGCTACACGGAACGGGGCGGGCGGATCGGGCTCGGGGCGGTGTGCGAGAACGGCGCGAGCGAGGTCGTGCTCCGCGTGTCCGACACCGGCGCGGGAATCCCCGAAGAATCGCGGGCGCACCTCTTCGACCGGTTCTGGCGCCCGGAGGACTCGGACCGCGACGGCGGCGCGGGGCTCGGGCTCGCGATCGTGAAGGGCATCGTCGAAGCCCACGGCGGCCGCGTATGGCTGGAGAGCGAGGTGGGGAAGGGTACGACCTTCTACTTCACCTTGCCCTGCGCCAGTTGAGGAGCCGCTCGACCTCGTTCGTGGTGAGGCGCTCGACCCCTGCGTCGACCAGCCGGCCCGCCTCGTCGACGTCGTCGACCGTCCAGACCGCGACCTCGACATCGCGCGCGCGGGCTCGCGCCACGAGATCGGGTTCGGCGAGCACGAGCCGGTGATCGAGGTCCACGATCGACCGGGGCGACGCCGACGCCCGCTCGACCGCCTCTTCGAAGCGGCTCCGTTCCTCGACGATGTAGCCGATGCCGACGGTCTCGTCCTGGCCCGCGATGCGTTCGAGCACCCCCCAGTCCATCGAGATGAAGACGGTGTCGTAGAGCAGGTCGGCGTCCCGGACGATGCGGACCATGCGGTCGAGGTCTTCGAGTTCGCGGTAGCCCTTCACTTCGGTGTAGACGCGGCCCACGCGCCCTTTGACGCGGTCGAGCGCCTGTTCCAGCGAGGGGATTCGCTCTCCGGCGAACTCGGGCGAAAACCAGCTTCCCGCGTCGAGCGCCTGGAGCTGCGCGAGGGTGCGGCGCCGGACGGGCCCGACCCCGTTCGAGGTGCGCCCGAGCGCGACGTCGTGGAAGAGCACCGGCGTGCCGCAGGCCGCCACGTGCACGTCCCACTCGACGGCGTCGGCGCCGGCCCGCAGGGCGGCCTCGACCGCGGCGAGGGTGTTCTCAGGGGCCCTGGCGCTGTAGCCGCGGTGCGCGATGACCTCGATCCTCACCGCGGGGCCTCGCCGCCCTCGATCGTCCTCGCGGGCGCGGCGCCGGCCCCGAGTTGGCGATCGAACGCCTGCGTCTCTTCGATGCGGCGGAGCTGGTGGTCCATGCCCTCGACCTGCTGTTCGAGCAGGGCGATCCGGCGTTCGGCGATGGCCAGCGATTCCTCCATGCCCTTCGATTCCCAGAACTTGGCGAACGAGTCGACGAGGGGCTTGAGCGCGAATCGGGCCGTGAGCCCCGCGACTGGAATCAGGACCACCGACACACCCATGATGATCGCGACGATGGCTGTGAGGTCGACGGGAAGGACGTTCATGGAGGATTCGGGTCGAGGGTGAGCACGAAAACGGCACCCCCGGACGCTGTCACCCGAGGGCGGGGCGCGCAAGGCACGCACACCCGATTCCAACCCCCCGCCGGTCCGAGCCGTCCAATGGTTCGAGAGTCGCAGATGACCGGAAGCCCAGGTACGCGTGCACGTGCCCCTGAACGCAACGAGTGACGCCGACGACGTCCGGCGGGCCGCCGACGGCGACGTCGAGGCCTTCGAGCGCCTGTACCGGGCGACGGTCGGACGCGTGTATGCGCTCGCCCGCCGCATGGCCGGCGAGGACTCCGCGGACGATCTCACGCAGGAGGTCTATCTGCGTGCCTGGCGCAAGCTGCACACGTTCCGGGGCGACGCGGGGTTCGCGACCTGGCTGCACCGGCTCGCGGTGAACCTGATCCTCTCGCGTCGCGAGACCGAGCGGAAGCGCGAGGCCCGGCACGTCGGGCATGACGGACTGCTCGACGGCCTGGTGGCGAAGGTCCGCACGCCGGGGCTTCGCATGGACCTCGAGGCGGCGCTCGACCGTCTGCCCGCCGGGGCGCGCGAGGTGTTCGTGCTCTACGATGTGGAGGGGTATACGCACGATGAGATCGCCGGACTGCTCGACATCAGCCCCGGCACGTCGAAGTCCCAGCTGCACCGGGCGCGCATGCTGCTCCGAAACCATCTGAACTGACCATGACCGCGGAGTGAATCCGTGAACGATCCGAACCGTCCGAACGAATCCGAGCCCTCGCTGGCCGAGGAGCTGGAACGGGTGCGCGCGGCTGCCCGCGAGCTCGGCCCGATCGAGCCGCCCCGAGACCTCTGGCCGTCGATCCGGGCGCGCCTGGGCGAGGCCGAGGTGGTGCCGCTGCACGGCGGGGTGGAGCTGCGGGGGTCCGGTTTGCGGCGGCGGGTTCGACTCACGGTGCCGCAGCTCGCGGCCGCCGGGCTGGTGCTGATGCTGGCCGGCGGTCTCGGCGCGTGGACGCTCCGCCCCCTCGCCGCCGGCCCCGAAGGTACGGTCTCACCGAGCCCGGTGACGGGTTTCGAACAGGTCGCACGGGGCGGTGCGGAAGAGGGAAGCGGCGACGCCGTCGACGAACTCGAGGCCGTGCTTCGCGACGCCCGTGACCAGCTCGACCCGAACACCGTACGCATACTCGAGAAGAACCTCGCGGTGATCGACCGCGCGATCGCCGAGGCGCGTGCCGCGCTCGAGGTCGACCCCGGCAACCGCTTTCTCGAAGACCACCTCCGGGGCCACCAGGCCCGCCGGCTCGAGTTCCTGCAGCAGGCGACGGCCCTGCTCGAACGGAGTTCCTGAGATGGTGTCGTGGGTGCTGCTCGCCGGCACGCTGGCCGTGGCGAGTCCGGTGCCGGCGGCCACGCCGGCCGACACGACCGTCGCCGCGCGCACGGGCGACCGCCTGCGCATCGAAACTCCATCGGGGTCGGTCGACGTACGGACGTGGGAACGCGACGAGGTGCGGCTCGCCGGTGGGTCGCCCGACGCCTTCCGGCGCGACGCGAGCGGAGTCCGCTACGCGCCGCCCTCGCCCCGGCGGGCCCGGGAGCGGATCGAGGTGACCGTGCCGAGCTGGATGCCGGTCGAGATCTCCGGACGGAGCGTCGAGGTGTTCGCCGCGGGGCTCGACGGCCCGCTGGCGATCGGCACGCTGTCGGGTGACGTGGTGCTCGAGAGGCTCGGCGGCCGCGTCGAGGTGAACACCGTCTCGGGGGCGGTACGCGCCCGCGAGGTGGAGGGTGATCTGGACGTCTTCACGGTGGAGGGTGACGTGACGGTCGAGGGCGCGCGGGGTGCGGTGCAGGCGCGAAGCACGGACGGAGATCTGGTGCTCACCGGAATCCGCTCGGCCCGGGTGGTGGCGGAGGTCACCGATGGCGACATCCGCTTCGACGGATCCGTGCCCCCGGGCGCGCAGCTCCGGCTCGCCACGCACGACGGCGATCTCGACGTGGTGATCCCTGCCGACGCGGGGGTCGACGTGCGAGTGAGCACCTTCGACGGCGAATTCCTGCCGGCTTTTCCGGTGCGCGCCCGAACGTTCCGCGCCGGCGAAGCACTCGAGTTCACGCTGGGCCAGGGGGGCGCCGCGCTCACCCTGCAGACGTTCGATGGAGACATCGTGCTACGGCACCGATGACGCACACACGAGAGGAGGAACGGACGATGGGACGGAAGAACTCGGGACTCTGGGCGGTGGTCTTCGGCCTCGCGCTGGGCGTCGTGGCCACGCCGCTGCTCGCTGCCGCCGCGGGTTGGTCGGTGATGGGTGCCTTGGGGATCGGCGTGCAGGCGGTGGTCGAGTCCGGGCGCGATGCCGCGAACGCTTCTCAGGAGGCGGACTTCCGCTGGGCGGGGCGGCTGGACCAGGGACAGACGATCGAGATCAAGGGCGTGAATGGCGCCATCGAGGCCGTCGCGTCGGCCGGTTCCGAGGTGGTCGTGACCGCCGCCAAGCGGGCCCGGCGGAGCGACCCGGACGAGGTCCGGATCGAGGTCGTCGAGCACGCCGGCGGCGTGACCGTGTGCGCCGTCTATCCGTCGCGCGGCGACCGCAACTCGTGCGAGCCCGGCGACGGAGGGCGCAACGAGGTGCGGGACAACGACGTGTCGGTCGCCTTCCGCGTCGAGGTGCCGGCGGGCGTCCACCTGGGCGCGCGCACGGTGAACGGTGAGGTGCGCGCCGAAGGGCTCTCGGGCGACGTCGACGCCACGACCGTGAACGGCGGCGTGCGCGTCTCCACGACCGGTTTCGCGCGCGCTCGGACGGTCAACGGGTCGATTCGCGCCACGATGGGCGAGTGGCGTGGTGAGGCCGTCAGCTTCTCGACGGTCAACGGCAGCATCGAGCTCGACGTGCCCGACGACATCGACGCCCGCGTCGAGGCTCGCTGGGTGAACGGCGGCCTCGAGACCGACCTGCCGATGCTCCTGCAGGGGCGGCTGAGCCGCCGGAGCGCGTCGGCGGTGCTCGGCGACGGCGGGCCCGAACTGAACCTGAAGACGGTCAACGGATCGATCCGCATTCGCTGAGCGGATTTCGACAAGAGGAGAATTCGATGAAGAGGTACGGCATTTCAGCCACGACGGCGGCGTTGGCGCTCGCGCTCGCGGTTCCGGCCGTCGCGGCGCAGGAGAGCTACGAGTTGGCGGGCGAGCGGGTCGCGGTCCACAACCTGGCGGGTTCGGTCGAGGTCGTGCGGGGCTCCGGCTCGGCGGTCCGGGTGACGGTGCAGCGCGGGGGCGACGACGCCTCGCGCCTGAGGGTCGAGGTCGACCCGATCGATGGCCGCAATGTCCTGCGTGTGATCTATCCGTCCGACGAGATCGTCTACACGGGGCTCGGTCGGGGCCGCTACAACAGCCAGGTGTCCGTCCGGAGCGACGGCCGGCTCGGCGGTGGCGGCGATCGTGTGCGCGTCCGGAGCGAGGGGTCCGGCCTCCGGGCCCACGCCGACCTTCGCATCGAGGTGCCGGCGGGCCGCGACCTGGCGGTTCACCTTGCCATCGGCGAGGTGACGAGCCGCGGGGTTTCGGGCGACCTCGCCTTCGACATCGGCTCGGGCCGCGTCGACGCAGAGGGCACGACCGGTACGCTCTTCATCGATACGGGCTCGGGAAACGTGCGGGTGGCCGACAGCGAGGGTGACGTGACCGTGGACACGGGGTCGGGCGGTGTGGAGATCACGAACGTTCGAGGCGAGCGCGTTCTGGTCGATACGGGCTCCGGCACCGTGACCGCCCGAAGCGTGACCGCCGAGCGCGTCACGATCGACACCGGCTCGGGCGGCGTTCGGGTTTCGGAGCTCGCGGCCACCGACGTCGAACTCGACACGGGCTCGGGGTCGATCGAGGCGGCGCTCACCCGTCCGGTGGAACGACTGCTCGTCGATACGGGGTCCGGAGGCGTTACGCTTGAACTGCCCGACGGCATCGACGCCACGGTCGAACTCGAGACCGGCAGCGGCAGCATCGACGTCGACCTTCCGCTCGAGGTTCGTACCATGCGCCGCGACCACGTGACCGGACGACTCGGTTCGGGTCGTGGGCTGATCGAGGTGGATACCGGCTCGGGGTCGATCCGGCTACGCCGGCGCTGAGCCACCGGCAGGAAACCGGTCCGGCCTGAAGGCGCCGAACTCGCCGCC
>CBFGQV010000126.1:0-7621 GCA_965651045.1 uncultured bacterium | reverse complement strand
GCCGACGCCGAGCCAGACCGCCGGCCCCGGGAGCCGGCCCACGCGTTCGGCGGCGCGTGTCTCGCGGGCGATGAGCTCGTCGAGGTCCCGCCGGGCCCGTCGCGCCGCGCCGACGGCCGGCCGGATCTCGTGCGCCGGCGCGCCTCGCAACGCGTCGACGTCGACCGGCTCGGGCACCCCGAACGGTGCCAGGAGCGCGCCGATGCGGCGGGTCAGGTCGCGCGCCTCCTGCTCGAGCCGACCGAGGCGCACCAGGTCCGCGTCCGAGGCCCGGACGTCGCCCTGCAGCGCGACAATCTCGTCCGCCAGCGTGAGCACCGCCCGCTGCCTGCCGTCGAGAGCATCGACCTGTGGACGCAGTGCGGCGCGCTCGCCCTCGAGGCGTTCGGCGGCCGCAGCGGACTCGTCGAGCGCGGCACGAAGCCGTTCCAGATGTGCGACGGGGTCCCCGGGCAGCCCGTCCAGCTCGGCCCCGGGGCCCGCCCGCTCCTCGAGCTCGGCCATGCGCGCGAGCCCCTCGCGGATCGGCGCGAGACGCCGCGCGTGCTCCAGCCGCTCGCGAACCGTCTCTCGCTCGTCGCGCAGGGCGTCGAGGCGGGCGCGGCCGGCCGCGAGATCGCGGTGGGCCTCGCGAAGCCCCTGCTCCTGCTCGCGCAGGGCGCTTCGCCGGTACGCGAGCTCGCCGAGGCGAACGTCGAGATCGCGGACCGTCTGGTTTCCGCGTCGGTTCGGGCGCCAGAGGGCGCCCGCGCGCTCCTCCAGGGCGTCTGCGACCTTGCGGGCCGACAACAGGTCGCGCGCACCCAGGGCACCGAGAAGCCGGTCCTGGACGGCGTCCCAGCCGTCACCCTCGAGCGCGGCGAGCTCGGAGAGCACGAGGGCGAACACCTGCCGGTACACGCGTATCGAGACGTGCGCCGCGGCCCCGAGCGTCTCGTTCCGGATCGACGTCTCCTCGTCGCCTCGCAGCACCGACCCGGCGGGGCTCGAGAGCAGTCGGCGGCTCACGTCGAGGCAGCTGCCGTCGGCCAGGCGAAGGAGCGCGCGTCCGGAAGCCGGATCGCCGTTCCAGGGCGCCCAGGGGTTCCGCTCGTCCGACGCCGGATAGAATCCGTACAGGAGCGCGACCAGGAACTCGAAGAAGGTGCTCTTTCCGGCCTCGTTGGGCCCCTCGACGACCACGAAGGGAGCCAGCGGGCGGTCGCCGGTGTCGAGGTCTCGGAGCGCCCCGAACGCGTCGATGCGTATGCGTTCGAACCGCACCTCAGCGCTCCCCGCCTTCGGGTACGAGCATCTGCGCCGCGAGCTCTCCGTCGGCGTCGTCGAGCAGCGACGCGACGTACCGGCGAAGGTCGTCCGGGGCGTCGCCGGCCCACCCGGCGAGTTCGGTCTCGAGGTCCGGAGGCAGCGGGCCCTCTTCCCGAGCCAGCGCCCGGAGTCGGCGAATCGCCACGCCGAGCACGTCGTCACGGTCGGCGTGGGCGTCGGCGTCGACCGGCGCGTGGAGCGCGCCGAGATGGAGTTCCACGTCGAGCGCGCCCAGCGACTCGCGCAACTCGCGCGCGAGGGTCTCCGCCTCGCCGGGCCGGGCCAGGTCCTGCCAGAGAGGGCATCCCCCCTGAAGAATCACGCGCACCATCCAGTCCGCGTCCGGATCGGGGTCTGCGCGGCGCGCCGCCGCCCACGGCTCGAGCACCGCGCGGACCAGGCCGTCGAGGGTGTGCGCCTCGACGGGGTCCCTGACCTCGACGGTCTCCCACCGGACGGCGGCCAAGGGCCGAAACTCGACGGAGGCGACCCCGTGGCCGACCTCGACCAGAAGACCCCCGCGCGCGCCCGCCTCGGCGTGGGTCCGCCCCTGCAGGTTGCCGGGGTAGTGGGCCGCGGGGGCAGCGGACACCTCCTGGCGGGTGTGCACGTGCCCCAAGGCCCAGTAGTCGAAGCCTGAACGGGCGAAGGTCTCCACCGTCGTCGGCGCGTACGGACGGTGGTCGTCGGCCCGCCGCGCGCCCACGACCTGGGTGTGCAGGAGCGCGACCTCCGGCAGGGCCCCCTGGGGCGACGGAAGGCCCGCCGCCAGATCGCGGGTCTCGTTCGGGCCCGCGTGGCCGGCGGCCGTCACGTACCCGGCCACCGCGCCGTCGCGCCTCCGGATCGCCACCCGCCGGGGTTGCTCGTCGGGCACGAGCGTCACGTTGGCCGGCCACTCGAGCAGCGCGGTGCGGGCTCCCGCCCGTCCGGGGTCGTGGTTGCCGGTGGCGTAGACGACCGGCACCGAGGCGTCGTCGAGCCGCCCGAGCTGGTCGAGCAGGAAGCGCTCGGTCTCGAACGACAGGCGGCTGCCGTCGAAGAGGTCGCCGGCCAAGAGCACGGCGTCGACCTTCTCGGCGAGCGCGACGTCGACGGCCCGCTGGAACGCGTCGCGCGAGGCCTGGCGAAGGCGCGCACGCAGCGTGGGCGAGCGCCCGGCGAAGGGCGTATCGAGATGGACGTCGGCCAGGTGCAGGAGGCGTAGCATGGAGTAAACTACTGAGGGGCGTGGGCGCCGACAGGGCGGGCGGAGTCCTGGCCCCTTCCCGCGAGTGCCGGGGTCACTATCTTGTCAGTGTCGAGACTTCTTCCCAATCTCGCCTTCTCGTGTCCCCGGCCCACGGCCGGAGGTTCCGCACTCATTCCGAGGCTCCGCACAAGGTCGCGGCTCTCTCCTTCTCATGAGCGATACCACTCAAGCGGCGGCGCAGCGCATCCGTCGTGACTCGCCGACCGTCGATGCCGTCTGCCGTCAGCTGGAACTCGAGGTCGAAGGGCCCGAGGCGTCGGTCGCGATCGCCTTCGCCGAGATCTTCTTCAGCAAGGCTCCGCCGGACTTCCTTCACGAGCGCAGCACCGACGCCCTGACCCATCTGGTCCTGGGTGCGTTCCGGTTCCTGCAGCGCAGCCGACCCGGTCGCGTCGACGTCGAGGTGTTCAACCCCGACGTGGACAATGAAGGGTGGTATGCGCCCGTGACGGTGATCCGCACGAACCTCACCGAGCGACCCTTCATCGTCGACACGATTCGCGAGTACCTGCACGCGCAGGAACTGCCGATCGAGCACAACGTGTACCCCGTGCTGCACGTGCTTCGTGACGACGAAGGTGCCGTCGGGGCCGTGAAGCCGTCGCGCGAGGGGGGTCCGCGTGAGTCGCTCGTGCACTGCGAGGTCGCGCAGATCACCGACGCGACGCTGCTCGAGAAGGTGCGTGCCGAGCTTCAGGACCGTCTCGACGACGTGGTGCGGGCCACCGACGACTTCCAGGCCATGCGGGGCGCCGTCGATCAGGTGCTCGACGAGCTGGAGGCGCGGGGCGACTCTCCGCCCGACGAGCGCGAACGGCTCGCCGAGGTGCAGGCGTTCATGCGCTGGCTGCGCGACGGCGCCTTCGTCTTTCTCGGGTACCGCGGCTACGAACTGACGGACGTCGACGGAGACCGTGCCGTGCGCGTCGAGCCGGATTCCGGGCTCGGCATCTTGCGTGACGAGACCGCCTCGACCTTCGCCCAGCCGGTCGCGATCCACGCGCTGCCCGAGGGCATGCGTGAGCTGGTCGAAGAGGGGCCGCTCCTCATCATCAGCAAGACGAACGCCGAGTCGACGGTGCACCGTCGCGCGCGCATGGACTACATCGGCGTGAAGAAGATCGACGCCTCGGGCCGCGTACTCGGCGAGCATCGCTTCATCGGACTTTTCACGTCGAAGGCCTTCTCGGAGGAAGCCGAGAAGATTCCGATCCTGCGCGAGAAGCTCCGCCGCATTCTCGAAGAGGCCGGGGTCCAGGAGGGGTCGCACGACTACAAGGAGATCAACACGATCTTCAACTCGATGCCGAAGGAGGAGCTCTTCCTCTCTTCGGCCGAGGAGATCGGCGCCGACGTCCAGACCGTTCTCACGACCTACCAGGCCGAAGAGGTTCGCGTCACCCTGCGGAGCGATCCGTTGCGTCGGGGCGTCTCGGTGATGGTGATCCTGCCCAAGGACCGCTTCTCGGGCGACGTGCGCCGGCAGATCGAGCGCGCGCTCCGCAAGGCGTTCGAGGGCGAAGTGCTGAACTACCATCTGGCGCTCGGCGAGGGCGACCAGGCACGCCTGCATTTCTACATGGCGGCCACCCCCGATCGCATCGAGCGGGTCGACGCCGAGCACCTCGAGAGCGTGCTCACCGAGCTGATCCGCTCGTGGCAGGATCGCGTGCGCGAAGGCATGGAGCGCGTGCGTCCCGCCGACGAGGCGCGGCGTCTGGCCCGGAGCTACGGCGAAGCGTTCAGCCGCGAGTACCAGGCGGCCGCGTCGCCCCGCTCCGCGGTGCACGACATTCTCGAGCTCGAGGCCATGCGGGCCGACGGGCGTGACGTGAGCATCGCCCTGGCCAATCCCGAGGCGTCGCCGGCCGCGCCCGGCGGTGAGCGGGTGACCGAACTCAAGCTCTATCTTCGCGACCAGCGGCTCGTGCTGTCGGACTTCATGCCGATTCTCGAGAACTGCGGGCTGCGGGTGATCGCCGTGAACCCCTTCGACGTCGAGAGCGCGGGGGTCGGGCGCGCGATCATCTACACCTTCGCCGTGCAGGATCCGTCGGGCGAGCCGCTCGACATCGAGGCACGAGGGGGGCTCCTCGCGCAGACGGTGCTCGCGGTACGGTCCGGCAAGGCCACCAACGACACGCTGAATTCGCTGGTCGTGGCCGCGGGCCTGCACTGGCGCGAGGTCGACCTTCTGCGCACCTACGCGGGGTACGCCTTCCAGGTCGGGGCCGTGCCCAGCCGGCTCTCGGTGCCGGGCGCGCTGCAGAAGTATCCGGAGATCGCCCGCATGCTGGTCGAGTGGTTCCGGGCCCGGTTCGACCCGGCGCTCGGCGCCGCCGTCGACGACCGGGTGCCGGCGGTCGAAGAGCTCCGCAAGGAGTTCCATGCCGCCCTCGCCGACGTGCAGCTGCTCGCCGACGATCGCGCGCTCCGGCGCATGGCGATTCTCCTCGACGCCACACTTCGCACGAACTACTACCGGCACGGGGGTCGCGCGCCGACGCGCGAATCCGGCGGCGCGCCGTACATCTCGCTCAAGTTCGACGCCCGTCGCCTGGAAGCGATCCAGCGCACGCGCTTGCGCTACGAGGTCTACGTTCGCTCGTCGCGCATGGAGGGGATTCACCTTCGCGGCGCGTCCGTGGCGCGCGGCGGCATTCGCTGGAGCGACCGGCCCGACGACTTCCGCACCGAGATCCTGGGGCTCGTGAAGACCCAGATGGTCAAGAACGCGGTCATCGTGCCAGGAGGATCGAAGGGCGGGTTCGTGGCGACCAAGCTGCCTGCCGACATCGAAGAGCGAGGTGAAGAGGCAAAGGAGCAATACCGCACCCTGGTCCGCGGCCTGCTCGACCTCACCGACAACCTCGACGTCGACGGCAGCGTGGTGCCGCCCGAGAACGTCGTGAGTTGGGACGCGCCCGACCCCTACCTGGTGGTCGCGGCCGACAAGGGCACGGCAAAGTTCAGCGATGTCGCCAACGCGGTCGCGGCCGAGTACGGGTTCTGGCTGGGCGATGCCTTCGCTTCCGGCGGCTCGAACGGCTACGACCACAAGGTCGTGGGCATCACCGCGCGGGGCGCGTGGGAGTGCGTTCGTCGGCACTTCCGCGAGATGGGCAAGGACATCCAGAGCGAAGCGTTCACGGTGGCCGGTATCGGCGACATGAGCGGCGACGTCTTCGGCAACGGCATGCTGCTCTCGGAGCAGATCAAGCTGGTCGCGGCCTTCGACCACCGTCACGTGTTCATCGACCCCGATCCGGATCCCGCGCCGTCGTTTGCCGAACGGCAGCGCCTCTTCGCGCTCGGGCGTTCGTCGTGGGACGACTACGACCGCTCGCTCCTGAGCGCAGGCGGCATGATCGTGCCTCGCGGCTCGAAGGAGGTCGAACTCACCCCCGAGGCGCGGGCGGCGCTCGACCTTCCGGACGACACCGGGCCGGTCGACGGCGAGACGCTCATTCGCGCCGTGCTCAGGGCCCCCGTCGAGCTGCTCTGGAACGGGGGCATCGGTACGTACGTCAAGGCGACTTTCGAGTCGCAGGCCGACGCGGGCGACGCGTCCAACGACGCGGTCCGGGTCGACGCGACCGAACTGCGGTGCGACGTGGTGGGCGAGGGCGGAAACCTTGGCCTCACCCAGGCCGCGCGTGTGCAGTACGCACTTCGCGGCGGACGCATCAACACCGACGCGCTCGACAACTCGGGCGGCGTCGCCCTGTCCGACCGCGAGGTGAACCTCAAGATCCTGCTGGGGCCGGCGGTGCGTTCGGGCGAACTCGAAGAGTCGCGCCGAAACGAGCTGCTCGAAGGGCTCACCGACGACGTCGCGACGCTCGTGCTGCGCGACAACTGGTCTCAGAGCCTCGCCGTGTCGCTCGACGAGCTCCGCATCGCGGACTGGCTCGACGAGTTCCGCGACCTCATGACCACCCTCGAGCGGAGCGGTCTGCTCGATCGCGCGTCCGAGGCGCTGCCGTCGATGGAGGTGCTCGTCGAGCGCGCCGAAGAAGGGAAGTCGCTGACCCGCCCCGAGCTCTGCGTGCTGCTCGCGTATTCGAAGCTGGCCCTCAAGGCCGCGCTGGTGACGAGCGAGCTGCCCGACGATCGTGCGTTGGCCGGCTATCTGACCCAGTACTTTCCCGACCAGGCCGTTCGCACCGTCGGAGAGGGGCAGCTCGAACAGCACCGGCTCCGTCGCGAGATCGTCGTGAGCCAGGTCACGAACGACGTGGTCGACCTCATGGGCGCCACCTTCGTGCACCGGCTCGTACGCGACACGGGCCGCAACGCCGACGAGGTCGTGCGCGCGTGGTTGATCGCGGCGCGCCTCGCCGACCACCGGAGCCTGCTGGCCGAACTGTCCCAGCCCGGGCGCTCGCTACGTACGCGCGACGCGTACCGCTGGGTGCTCGGTCTCGGGCGCGTGCTCGAGCGCGCGACCCGCTGGCTGCTCCAGACCTCGGGACCCGACGAGGCCACCGTCGACGTCATCGCCCGCAACCAGGAAGGCCTCGCCGTGTTGCGGGACCACTTCCATTCGATCGTGGCGGGCGAGGATCGCGAAGTATACCAGCGGCGGGTGGAAGAACTTCAGGAACTGGGCGCGGAAGAGGGATTCGCGCGTCGCCTGATCACGCTGCGCTTCCTGGATCAGCTTCTCGAGATTCTGCGTGTCGCACGCAAGACCGACTCGGATCCGCTGGAGACCGGAAAGGCGTTCTATCGGGTGTCGGAGCTTCTCAGCGTGCCGTGGCTACGTGAGGCGGTGTACGACGCGGCCGAAGACGACCGCTGGGAACAGCGCGCCGCTCAGGCGTTGGCCGACGATCTGAATCGGGCGCACCACCGGCTGGTGGCGCGGGTCATGGCCGATCGCGACGGGGCGCCGGATCCGAGCGAAGCGGCCGCGAGACTCCTGGAACACCGCGAGCGGAGTGTGCAGCGGTTCCGTCAGCTCCTGGACGAGGTCCGCGCGGAAGAGGCGATCAGTCTCTCCGGCCTCTCGGTCGCGGTGCGCGAGATCACACGGCTGTCCGAACTGCCCTGACGGGC
>CBFGQV010000125.1:0-7628 GCA_965651045.1 uncultured bacterium | reverse complement strand
CGCTTCTGTTCCAGGTGAGGGCCGCCGATCCGCTCACGCTCGCGGCCACGGCTCTGGGGATTCTCGTCGCGGCCGGGTGCGCCGCGACGGTGCCCGCGTTGCGGGCGGCGCGCCGGTCGCCGGCCGACGCGCTCGCGGCCGAGTAGCCGGCGAGGCCGAACGGGGGCAGGCACCGGGGGTCGCGCCGAGGGACCTCTGGCGTCGCGGGGTCGGTACCACCGGCATGACTCCGACAGGTGGTACCGTTCGAGGGGCCGTGCTTGCGGCGGCGATGGCCGCGGTGGCGGTCGTGCCGACGCCGCTCGAGGCCCAGAGCCTCTTCGATCTGCTCGCGGCAGTGCGTCAGGGCGGGGGGTGGATCAGCCTGCCGGTCGAGCGGGGGCGCGCGAGCGTGAAGACGCGCGCGCTCCCGACGGCGGGGCTCGAAGTGACCGGCTGCCTGAGGGTCTGGCACGGCCATTCGGGGCGCTGGAGCATACGTGCCGAGGACACCTACTCGGGCCAGCGCCTGGAGCGGCGCGCGGCGTCCGACGAACCGGTCGACTTCTCGGTCGAGACCGGGCCGTGGGCGCAACTCGATGTCGAGGTCGAGTGGAGCGAGCCCCGCGACACGACCCTGCTCATGTGGGTCGGGCTTCGGCGGCCGGGCCGCAACGCGCCCGATCCCTGTGAACCGGTGTACGCGGGCGGCGGCTGAGCGGTCGCGGAGTCGAGCACACCGACCGTTGACGGCGCCAAAGTATGAAACCATAGTATGATGTCGTAGCAAGTCGGTCCGTTCGCTCGGGAGTCGGTGTCGCGCATGAAGAAGCCCTGGTTCCACATTCTGCTGTCGCTGGCCTCGGCCGACCGGTACGGGGCCGACATCCAGGAAGACGTGCGGCGCCTGTCGGAGGGGGCCGTGCGTCTCTGGCCGGCGACCCTCTACGGGGCGCTGGACGAACTCGTCCGGAACGGAATGATTCGCGAGCTCGAGCCCGAAGAGGTGCCGGAGTCTCCGGCTGGGCGGGAGCGCTTCTATCGGGTCACGCCCCAGGGGCGCCGCGCGCTCGCCGCCGAGCTGGAACGGATCGAGGCCGTGGCCCGAGTCGGCCGCCGTCGGCTGGACCAGGCGGGCGGAGGCGGCGGGTGAGCTGGGAAGCCCGGGTCTATCGACGGTTCCTGGCGCTGCTTCCCGCCGACCTGGTTCGGAGGCACGGCGACGCGATGGTCGAGCTGCTTCGGACGAACGTGGAGCAGGCCCGTGCTCGCGGCGGCAGGGCGGCGGCGATGGTGCTGCTCGCACGCGCGCTGATCGATGTGGGGCGCAGGGCTCTCGTGGAACGTGGGGCGGCGACTCGAACGAAACGACGGACCGATCGGAGGGGAGGTGAGGTGATGGAGGGAGTGCTTCAGGATCTTGGTCGGGCGACGCGCGCGCTTCTTCGGGCGCCGCGTTTCACGGCCGCGGCGGTCGCCACGCTCGCACTCGCGATCGGGGCGGTCACGGCGGTCTTCACGGTGGTCGACGCGGTGCTGCTGCGTCCGCTGCCCTTCGCCGAACCGGACCGGGTGGTGCACCTGGCCTGGGACCGGAACGGGCGGCTCCTCTCGCACATGCCCCACTTCAAGGTCGCGTACTGGCGTGAGCACACGCCCTCGCTCGAGGCCGTGACGACGCACGCGACCGTGCCGATGCCGATGGGCGCTCCGGGCGACGAGCCGGAGGCCGTGCGGGTGCTCGCGGTCGACCCGGGTTTCTTCGAGGTCGTCGGCTTGCCCCTGGCGCTGGGGCGGGCGCCGCTCGGGTCCGAGTACGAGCCGGACGCCCCCGGGGTCGCGGTGCTCGCGCACGCCGTCTGGGTGGAGCGGTTCGGTGGCGACCCGGGCGTGCTCGGGCGTTCTCTCACCCTGCGCGGCGAGCCCTTCACGGTGGTGGGCGTGCTGCCCGAGGCGTTCCGGTTTCCGTACGCGTCCGGCCGGTTGGACCTGGTCGTTCCCCTCGGGCGGGACGCGAATCCCCAGGACGAGGGTGAGAACTTTCCCGCGTTGGCGCGGCTCGCGCCCGGCGCGACGATCGCCGATGTGGAGCGGGACCTCGATCGGGCGTGGCAGCGATTCCAGGCCGAGCACGCGGAGATCGTGAACGGGACCGACCGCGGCATGCGCACCGCGAGCTTCGCCGAGCTCTACGCGACGAACGTGGGGCCGACCCTCTGGGTGCTCTTCGGGGCCGTCGGGCTGGTGCTGCTCACGGCGTGCGCCAACGTCGCGAGCCTGCTCCTCGCGCGTGCGGCGGACAAACGCGCCGACGTCGCGGTCCGGGTGGCGCTGGGTGCGTCACGGGGCCGCATCGTGGGTGGCGTTCTCGCGGAGAGTGCCCTGATCGCCCTCGCCGCGGCGGCGTTCGGTCTCGCGTTGGCGGTGCTCGGGGTCGACGGCCTGCTCTCCATGAACCCCGAACCGCTTCCTCGCGGCGAAGAGGTGGGCCTCGACGGGCGAATCGTGGGGTTCACGCTCCTCGTGACGGCCGTGACGGCGCTGGTCTTCGGCCTGCCCGCCGCGCTTCCCGCCGCCTCGACGGACGGGTCGGCCACCCTCGCGCGCGGAACCCGCGGTGCGTCGCGGCGCCGACGCGGGCGCTCGCTCCTGCTCGGCGCGGAGGCCGCGTTCAGCATGGTGCTGCTCGTCGGGGCGGGCCTGCTGGTCGCGACCTTCGTGCACCTCCGCACCCTCGACCCCGGATTCGACGCGGCCGACGTAGTCACCTTCGAGCTCGAGACGCTCCCGCCCGACTACGCCGGGCCCGAAGCGCTCGCCGACTGGGAGCGGTCCGTGGCCGAAGCCGTCGAAGCGGTCGGTACGGTCGTGGGCGCCGCCTGGTCGCAGAGCCTGCCGCTCGAGCGGGGTGTGAACATTCCGGTCGCGCCGGAGGGACGCCCGGACGACGTGGTGGGCGCCGTGGAGTGGCGGGCGGTGAGCCCCGGGTATCTTCCGGCGCTGGACATCGAGTTGATCGAGGGAAGGAACTTCGATCGTTCCGACGCGCGCGCGGGCGAGCCGGTGGCGATCGTGAATCGGGCGTTCGCCGACCACTTCTTCGGCGGCGCCGCGCTCGGCGAGCGCGTCGAGATCGGCAAGTACCGGGGTCGCGTGCTGGATCCGTCGTTCGACGTGCCCCCGGCGCGCGTGGTCGGTGTGGTCGCCGATCAGCGCGACATGTCGCTGCGAACCGCCGCGCGCCCGACGGTCTTCGTGCCGCGCACCCAGGTGCCGAGTGCGCTCCACGGGCGCGGTGTCCTGGTGGTCGAGGCGACGAGCGCGCGCGATGCGGCGGCGGCGGTCGAGGCGGCATTCGGCCGGTTGGCCCCGGGGGTCGAGGTTCCGGCGCCCCGTCCGCTCGGTGAGGTGGTCGCGGCTTCGCTCGCTCGCGAGCGATTCCACGCGACCCTCATGCTCAGCTTCGCCGGGGTCGGCCTGGTGCTCACGGCGTTCGGCATCTTCGCGGTCGTGAGCTACGCCGTGCGCCAACGGCGGCGGGAGATCGGCATTCAGATGGCGTTGGGAGCCGCCCGTGCCCGGGTCGTGCGCAGATTCACCCTCGAAGGCCTGCGGCCGGTGCTCTTCGGCCTCCTGGTCGGGGGCGCGGCCTCGGTCTATCTCGCACGCTACCTGTCGCACCTGCTCTGGGGGGTCGCACCGGGCGACCCGCTCACCGTCGCCGCCGTGGCGGGCGTCCTGCTGGCATCGGCGGCGGTGGCGAGCTGGCTGCCCGCCCGTGAGGCGGCGCATGCCAGCCCGGTCGAGGCGCTTCGCGAAGATTGAGGCGGTTGTACAAGCTGTGTACAAACATCGTAGTCCAAATGCTTGACAGGTGTCGGAGTCTCCGGTATCATCATTGTACAAACCTTGTACATCCGGACGCCGTGGGGCGCCGGTTGTCCATGTACGACCCGACCGGAGAAAACACACCAATGATGCGCTTCACCCGCCAGACCCGCCTGTTCACGGCCGCGCTCGCGCTCACTTTCGCCGTCGCCGCGTGCGACGACGAGGACTCGCCGACCCAGCCCGAAGCTCAGTCGATCACCGACATCGTGACGGAATCGGCCTCGGCGGCCGACCCGGAGTTCTCGCTGTTGCTGGACGCCGTGTTGTACGTCGACGCGACCAATCCGTCGAGCCCCGTCGTTGCCGGCCTGTTCGGCGACGGTCCCCTCACCGTGTTCGCGCCGACCGACGCCGCGTTCCTGGCGCTGGTCGACGCGGTATCCGGGCTGGTGGACCCGACCGTGCTCGCGAACGACGGCCCCTTCGCGGCGATCGACGACCTGCTCGGTGCGGGCACGGTCGAAGCGGTGCTGGCCTATCACGTGACCCCGGGCCGTGTGCTCGCCGCAGATGTCCTTCCCACCGGATCGGGCGCGCGCTCGGTCTCGACCCTGCTGAGCGGTGCGTCCTTCTCCGTCTCGGCCTCGGGTGTCATCACCGCCGTCGGCAACTCGGCCACGATCGTCGACACCGACATCGAGGCCTCGAACGGCGTGATCCACGTGATCGACACGGTCATTCTGCCGGTCGAGCTCTGACGACGCCGCGCGTGAGGTCGGCCGCTGCAGGTCGCGCCTGACCGCGAGGAGGTTCATCGACGCCCACCCGCTGCTCACGCGGCGGGTGGGTGTCGTCGCGTTCGGGTTGCAAGCGTTCGGTGGCGTGTGCGTATCAGACGAGGTAAACTGCGGCACACCTTTGAATACAGGGAGAGCGAATGTTCGAGCGATGGGTTGTGAGGGGAATCGGGTTGGCTGGCGCGCTCCTCTTCGCGCCGCTCGCAGCGAGCGGTCAGGGCACCACGAGCCCGGCGGCCAACCCGGCCGACGTCGCATCGATCGACGCCATCGTGGCCGCGGTCTACGACGTGATTTCAGGCCCGGCGGGCGAGGCCCGCGATTGGGATCGTTTCCGCTCGCTCTTCATTCCGGATGCACGCCTCGTTCCGACGGGCCCGCGACCGGACGGCGGGGTCGGGCACCAGGTGCTCTCGCCCGACGACTACGTGACCCGCGTCGGCCCGCAGTTCGAGGAGCGCGGCTTCTTCGAGCGCGAGATCGGCCGGGTGGCCGAGCGCTACGGCCCGGTGGTTCATTTCATGAGCGCCTACGAGGCGCGATTCACGTCGGAAGACCAGCCGACGCCCGACATGCGCGGGGTGAACTCGTTCCAGCTTCTCTTCGACGGCACCCGCTGGTGGGTGGTTACGATCTTCTGGTCGGCCGAGACGCCGGACAATCCGATTCCCGATCGGTTCATCGGGTAGCTCGCGCCCACCCCCTTCGCACCCGGCGGGGCGGGCTCATGTTGACGACGACGATGTGGAGGTGACGACGATGAGGACGCTGATTCTACTCGGTGCCGCCGTGCTGGCTCTGGGCGGTTCCGCCATGGCTCAGTCCCCCGACGAAGAGGGCGTACGCCGCGCGGCGCTCGACTACCTGGAGGGCTTCTACGAGGGCAGCGACGAGAAGCTCCAGCGAAGCATTCACCCCGAGGTGGACAAGTTCGGGTTCTTTCGCGGGGCGCCCGATCAGCCCTATCGACGCGTGCCGATGTCTTACGAGCAGATGTTCGAGTTTGCGGCCAGCGTGCGTGCCGGGCGCAATCTGCCGCCCGAAGGGGCCCCCAAGGAGGTGATCCCTCTCGACGTGCAGGACCAGACGGCGGTCGTGAAGGTGATCGCGTGGTGGGGCCAGGACTACCTGCAGATGGCGAAGTACGACGGCCGTTGGATGATCGTGCACGTGCTCTGGCAGTCGATGGCTTGACGGGTCCCGCCGTTTCCTCTTACGATGTCAGGGGGATTCCTCTGACGATGTAAGAGGGGGGCGGATCATGGGCGAGAGGGTCATTCAGGGCGAGTTCGAGCACCACGTGCTCCTCGCCGTCGCGCGTCTACGAGACGAGGCGTTCACAGCCGCGGTGGTGCTCGAGCTCGAGCAGCGCACCGGCCGGGCGGTCTCGCCGTCGGCGGTCTACGTGAGTCTGCGCCGGCTCGAGTCGAAGGAGTTGGTGCGTTCGGTGCTCGTGGCCGGCTCCGAAGCCGGGGCGCTTCGCGAGCGGCGCTTCTTCCGGATCACGCCCGAGGGGATCGCCGCGCTTCGCGACGCGCGCGCCGACCTGGAGAACCTCTGGGAGGGGCTCGAGGCACTGGCCGGAGGCGACGCATGAGGCCCCCGCGCCTGGCCCGCTGGCTCTTGTCGAAGAGCTTGCCGAAGGGCGAGCGGGCCACCGTCCTGGCCGAGATGGAGGTGCTCTTTCGGGACCGCGCGTCGCGCCAGGGACGGGCTCGTGCCACGCGCTGGTACCTGCGGCGGGCCGTCGGCTTCCCGGTTCGCCTCGCGGGCGAGCGCCTGCGTCGGGGCCCAGGGTGGCCGTGGGGGTCGGGGTGGGTCCGCGACCTGCGGTTCGGTACGCGCACCCTCGCGCGGCACCCCGCGTACACGCTTGTGAGCCTGCTCACGCTGGGCGTCGGCGTCGCCGCCCTGACGACCGTGTACAGCGCGGCCCACTGGGTACTCTTGCGCCCGGTACCCGGGGTGGCGGAGCCGGACCGGCTCGCCACCGTGCAGCTCGAAGTGCGCGCGCCGGGAAGCCCCGCCTTTCCGATGTCGGGGCCCGACCTCGAGACCTTCGCGGGGCGCATGGGCTCGTTCACGGCGCTCGAGGCGAGCCACCCCCTCGAGGCCGACCTGGACGCCGGAACCGGCGCGGCGCCCCGGCGGGTGTCGGGCGCCGCGGTCACCGCCGGCTACCTGGACCTTCTCGGGGTGGTGCCCGCGCGTGGCAGGCCGGTGGGGGGCGTCGACGACGAGGCCGACGCGGTCATGGTCGGGTATCGGCTCTGGCAGGAGCTCTGGCAGGGCGATCCGGGCGTCGTGGGTGCCACGGTGCGGGTGAACGACCGCCCGTTCCGGGTCGTGGGGGTGGCGCCGCGTGGATTCCGGGGCGCCTCGCTTCCCGGCTCGGAAGACCTCTGGTTCCCCGCGTCGGCGCTTCCCTCCCTCGAACCCGGCCTCGGCGCCGAGGATCTCACGGACCGAGGCGTGGCGCTCTGGCCCGGAATGGTCGCGCGCCTCCGACCCGGCGTGAGCCCCGAGGCGGTTCGCGCCGAAGCCGAGTCTCTCATGCAGACGGTTCGTGACGAGCACCCCGGGGGGCACTCGTTCGCGGCCGACTTCGTCCTCGCGGCGTATCCGGGGCTGGGGCTCGCGCCGCGCGCCCGCGCTTCGGTCCGGCGCACGCTGGGCCAACTCGGTGCCGTGGCCGGCGCCCTGCTCCTGCTCTGCCTCGTGAACCTCGGCGGCCTGGCCTACGCGCATCACCTGGGCCGCGAGCGGACGCTCTCGCTGCGGCGGGCGCTGGGGGCGAGGCGGGGCCGTCTCGCGCGCGGCACCCTGCTCGAGCAGTTCCTCGTCGGTCTGCTCGGGGGATTCGCCGGGCTGACCCTGGCGGCGGCCGCGCACGCCTGGCTGCGCCGCGCTGACCTTTCGTCGTTCGGGGCGTCGCTCGACGCGATCGTGCTCACTCCTCGGGTCGCTGCGGCCGCCTTCTCCGCGGCGGTGGCGGGCGCGCTGCTGGCCGGACTCGGCACT
>CBFGQV010000124.1:0-7701 GCA_965651045.1 uncultured bacterium | reverse complement strand
GTCCGCCGCCTCCTGCACGTTCTTGGCGAAGAGCTGGAAGAACCCGGTGTCGTCGATCGCGTGGTAGTCGTCGTGACCGGCGTGCACGTTGAGCGCGTGCTTGGTCATCGCGCGCGCGGCGACGTTCAACACGTAGGGCAGGCGCTTGCCCGCCGCAGCGTACAGGCTCTCGTGCATGTACGCGATGCCCTGGCCGCTCGAGAAGTTGGTGGCGCGAAGCCCGACCATGCTCATGCCGGCGGTGACGCCCGCGGCGGCGTGCTCGCCCTCGGGCTCGAAGAAGAGCAGCCGCCGACCGAACACGTTCCGCCGGCCCGATGCGACGGCCTGGGCCCAGCCTTCGCCCATCTGCGTCGAGGGCGTGATCGGGTACGCGCCGGCCGCTTCGCTCGACAGGGTCTCGGCGTGCACGACGGCGTCGCTTCCGTCACACGCCGCCGCGATGCCAGGGTATTTCGCGCTCATGCCACGTTGCTCCCGACCGCGGTGCGGAGCGTGGGGAACTGCTGCCCCTCCACCCAGACGATGGCCCCGGTGGGGCACCGCTCCACGGCCTTCGGGTTCGCCAGTTCAATGAGGTCGTAGTCGACGACCGCCAGCCCGTGCTCCATGTGAATGAGCCCCGGAGCGGCGTCCTGCACGCACCGTCGGCACCCGTTGCAGGCGACGCTGCACATCGCCTCGGCGGTGTCGCCTTCGAGCAGGTTCCTGCACTGCACCAGGAGGGGCGCGTCGGCCGGCAGGATCGTGAAGAGGCCGAGCGGGCACGCGTCGACGCAGTCGCCGCACGCCGTGCAGAGGTCGAGCTCCACCACCGGCAGGCCGAAGGGGCTCATGACGATCGCGTCGAAGTCGCACGCCACGGCGCAGTCGGCGAACCCCAGGCACCCCCAGGTGCACGCCTTGCCCCCACCCCCCACGGCGACCGCCGCCGCGCAGCTCTCGATGCCGACGTACTCGGCCTTGCGAAACGCCACGTCCGAGCCCCCGGCGCAGAGCAGACGCGCCACGCGCTTGTCGGCCGACCCGGCGTCGACCCCGAGGTACGACGCCACGTCTTCGCGCTCGAACTCGCTCATCACGGTGCACCCCGCGGGCACCGCCGCTCCCTTCAGCACGCCCTCCGCGAAGGCGCGGCATCCGGCGTAACCGCAGGCGCCGCAGTTGGCGCCGGGCAGCAGATCGGTGAGGGCGTCGAGCCGGGGGTCCTCGTCGACCCGCAGGCGCGCGTTGGCCAGGGCGATGAGGGCGCCGAAGGTGACGCCCACACCGCCGAGTATGGCCACCGAGCCCAGCACGGCCGACGGGGTGATCATGCCTACAGCCCCGCTAGGTCGGTACGCGCGAGAAGCCACGCGGCCAGCCGGTCGGCCGGGTCCGCGGCTTCGGGCCCCGCGCCGTCGGTCGACGGCCGGTCGCCCGCAGGCGGGGTGGCCAGCTCGAGCAGGTGCCGCAGGTCGGCCGCCGCTCCAGGCGCTCGCCCGCGCCGCTCGAGCCCCTCGGCGATCGCCCGAACGGACTCGGGGTCGTCCGTCACCCGAAGTCGCTCCCAGCTCCGCGTGCCCGCTTCGGGGTCGTGTACGAACGCCACGCCGCCGGCGCCCGCCTCGATCCAGGCCGCGACCCCCGGGCCTTCGTGCCCCGCGAGCGCCGCGACCACGGCCCCGTCCGACGCCTGCGCCACGAAGGTCTCCGGCGCGATCAGGCGCGCGAGGGGCGCCGGCGGCGCCTTGCCGTCGACCACGAGTACGAGCTTCACGCCTCCGTCGAGGAACTCCGACAGCGCCGCGGCGCGCAGGTCCCCGCCGTCGACCTGCACGACCAGCGGAGGCGCCAACGCCCGTTCGCGGGCCGACCAGCGATGGAACGGGTACGCGTGCAGCAACGTGTGGTCGTGATCCGGGTCGTAGCGGCGGCTCCGCGCCCGCTCGACCGCATGCGCCACACCGAACGCGCGTCCGAGCGAGGCCAGCGCGTCCCGCACGGCGTCGCGGAGATCCCCCCCGGGGGGCACGCGAACGACGAACGCACGTTCGTCGGCCCGCACCACCTCGTCGAAGACCGCGTGCGCCACGTCCATCAGGCGGTCCGCCAGCGGGTCCGGCGCCTCGGCCACGGCCATCAGGGCCCCGAGTCGCTCCGCGTCGATGTGGCCGCGCGCGAACTCGCCCAGCTCGCGCTCGAGCGATTGCGCGGGGTCGGTTCGCTCGGCCCGCGCCAGTCGGTAGGCGCGCACCTCCTCGCCCGAGGCCGCGACCGCCGAGCGAAACGCCTCGAGCGGCTTCCTGAGCGCGTCGAGCGCCGCGCCGATGCGTTCGTCAGACGGCATAGCGGTCGAACTCCTCCTGGAGCAGACGGATCTTCTCCGCCGCCGTGTGTCGGGGCAGGTGCCGTGTCTCCTCGTACCGGGGCCGGCTCTCGTCGCGGAAGAAGAGGCCGAGGCGAATCTGATCCATGTCCTCGGCCAGCACGCGCGCCTCGTCGAGGTCGGCCGGGTCGTGCGGTCGCTTGTGCTCGAACATCGACTGGATCTCGGGCGCCTGAATGCCCCGGTCGTGCACGAGGAGCTCGACCTTGCTCGGATTCTTCACCACCTCGCCGTACATGTCGGGGGTGAAGTGCGGGCACCGCTGCAGAATGCGCACGAACGAGAACCCGCGATGGTGGAAGGCGGCCTTCAGGGTGGCGAAGAGGTGGGCCGGCACCCACTCCGCGGTCTGCGCAACGAACGACGCGTTGCTCACCCCGAGCGTCGCCTCGAGCGGATTCATGGCCGGCAGGTAGCTTCCGTGCGGCTGCGTGTTCGACCTGTAGCCCTGCGGCGTGGTGGGCGACGTCTGCTTCTTGGTGAGGCCGTAGATGTTGTTGTCGAGCAGGAGCGCCACCATGTCGACGTTGTAGCGCACGGCGTGAATCCAGTGCGCGGCGCCGATCGAAATGCAGTCGCCGTCGCCCATCACCGTGAAGACGGTGAGTTCGGGGCGGCTCAGCTTGATGCCCGTCGACACCGGCAACGCCCGACCGTGGATCCCGTGGAATCCGTACGTCTTCACGTAGTGCGGGAAGCGGCTCGAGCAGCCGATGCCCGACACGAAGAGCGTGGTCTCGGGCTCGAGCTGTTCCTCGGCGAGCAGACGGCGGGTCGCGGTGAGTACCGAGTGATCCCCACACCCCGCGCACCAGCGCGCCACCGGGCCCTCGTAGTCGGCCATCTCGAAATGGCGATCGTCGACGTCGTGCGCGAGATCGAACAGCGAGCATCCGCTCATGACTCACCTCCTTCGAACTCGGAGCTCGGGGGATCTCCGGGCAGGTTCTCACGGATCGCGCGCGCGATGGCGCTCGGCCGGAGCGGCTCGCCCAGCACGCGTGTCCAGCAGTCGACGTCGACCAGCGTCGCGGCCCGGAGCAGGAACGAAAGCTGTCCGCGGCGGCGGTTCTCCTCGGTGATGAACGGGTCGCCCTTCCGGTCCGAATAGTTGATCTCGACCGTCATCACCTTCCGGAAACGCCGGAAGATCTCCGTGAGTCCGGGCGGGAGCGGAGAGAGAAAGGTCAGGTGGAGCGACGAGACCCGGAGGCCGTCGGCGCGGGCGCGGTCCACCGCCTCTTCGATCGCGCCCTTCGTGCTGCCCCAGCCGACCACCAGCAGATCGCCCTCGTCGTCGCCGTAGACGGTCGGCGGCAGGAGCGCGCTCTGAAGCGCGGCGAGCTTGCGGCTCCGCATGTCCGACGCGCGTTGGTTGCTCGCCGAGTCGTAGGCGACCTTGCTCCGTTCGTCGTGCGCGAGCCCCGTGACGGTGTGCATGCCGCCCGCACGCCCGGGCAGGAAGCGCTCGCTCAGCCCCGTGCGCGGATCCCACTGGTAGGGCTGCTTGCCTTCCGGCACGGGCGATTGATCGGGGGGCGCCGCCTGCCAGACCTCGTCGAGCCGCGGGCGCGCGAACGGCGCGACGCCGGTCGCGAGGTTGGCGTCGGAGAGCACCATGACCACGGTGCGGAAGATCTCGGCCAGACGGCGCGCGGTGATCACGCAGTGGAAGCACTCCTCGATGGTCGCGGGCGCCAGCACGATCTTGGGCGCGTCGCCCGGCTGGCCGAAAAGCGCCGCGAGCAGGTCGGACTGCTCGACCTTGGTCGGCAGGCCCGTGCTCGGGCCGCCCCGCTGCACGTCGATGACCACCAACGGGATCTCGGCCATGACGGCGAGGCCGAGGAACTCGGTCTTGAGCGCGAGCCCCGGGCCCGACGTGATCGTGAAGGCACACCGGCCCGCGTACGAGGCGCCGATCGCCACCCCCGCCGCCGCGATCTCGTCTTCGGCCTGGTGCACGATGCCGCCGTAGGTCTCGAAGACCTCGCCGAGGTGGTGTGAGACCGAGGTAGCGGGCGTGATCGGGTACATGGCGGCGAGCTCCATGCCCGAGGCGACGGCCCCGAGCGCGATCGCCTCGTTGCCGTTCATGACCAGCTGGTCGTCGTTCACCTCCATGGTCGGCACGCGCACGCGGAAGTCGAGGTGGTCGCGCGCCCACGATTCGCCCAGCTCCAGCAGCCGCCAGTTCTTGTCGACGATCTTCTGGCTCTTGCTGCGGAAGGTGTGGGCGATCTGTTCCTTCACCCGCTCGACGTCGCGGTCGAAGATCCAGGTCAGGAGCCCGAGGGCGAACATGTTCTTGCCCTTGCGCGCGTTCTCGACCTCGGTAAGGCAGATCTCCTCCATGGGCACCGGCACCATGCGGTAGCCCGCACCGCCCAGCTCGTCCATGGCGGCCTGCCACTGGTCCCGGATCGTCGGATCGGGGTGCGTGGCCCACATGTCTTCGAGCAGGATCGTCGCGTTCGGAGCCAGCGCGTTCAGACGGTGGCGGCCGAGCAGCACCTGCTCGTTGAACGCCACCACCAGGTCGGTCTCGTCACCCCAGTTGGTGACCGGGCGGTCGCCCAGCCGGATCCGGATGCCCGACGCGCCCGCGATGCTCCTCGGCGGCGGTTCGACCTCGGCCGGAATGATTTCGACGGTCCACACGCCGTTGCCCATCTTGGCGGAGACCGAGCCGAAGATCTGTCCGCACTTCTGGGCGCCTTCGCCCGAGTCGGACACGATCTCGACGGAGTGGTCCCGCGTTTCGAGAACGCGGGGGGTACGGGCCGTGCCCCCGGCCGACTTCGCCGGGGCCACGGTCTCGAGCTTGATGGCCATGGGGCCGCCCTCTCCAGCGCGAAAGGAACGGTACGGGCCTCTTCAGCCCGCACCTCCAAGGTGCACCGGAGCGCGCGGCGGCGCCGTCGGGAAATCGAGGGAATCTCCGGTCGGGAGAACCCCTACGCGTGTGTGGGAGCGGGGTCCACCGACCGGCGGCCCGCCGTCGGGCTGCGGCTACTCGTCGCGGGGCCGGTCGCCGCCCCGCACGATCTGTTCGATGCGACCGAGCAGCGTGTCGCTTCCGGCGTCGGACGCGCCGAAGAGCCCGTCGTCGTCTACCTCTCCGCTCTCGAGTCGCTCCATCGCCCCGTTCAGGTTGAGCCAGAGATCGAAGCGTTCGCTGAGCTTGAGCACCGAGTAGAAGACGCGCTTCCGCCGCCCACCGCCCGAGACGAGATCGATCAGGAGCGCGCCGATGGCGAGTTGGAAGAGCGCGAGGTCTTTGAGGCCGTCCAGCACGAGCTTGAGCTGGAAGATCACGAAGTCGCGTACGGTGACGCTGCGGGTTGCCTCGATCATCGATGTGCCGCCTGAATGCCGTCGTTTCAAAGGTACGCCCTACCCTACGATTCGCGCCCCCCTGCGGGTTCATGTCCAGGAACCTTTCCCGGGGCCCGACGTAGAGCAAGTACTTCATCCGTGCGTTCCGGATTCCCTCCACTCCGGCGGATTCCGGGTCGATCGGGACACCGCGAGCGCTTTCTTTCCGGCGGAGCATGCGGCCCTTCGTCTCGACGTCTCTCGCGCTGGCGGCGGTGTCCCTGGCGGGAGCCGCGATGGCCGGCGCGCTCGACCCCGCCTTTCCGGCGGGGGCGGGCGAGGTGCGGAACCCGGTCCAGGAAGCGCCGCTCGCGGCTCAGAGCCCGGACCCCCGGCAGGAGCAGGCGCTTCCCCCCGAGTCGCGGGCCTTCTTCTTCACGCGCGCGATCTACTCGGACTACCGCAGGGGCTTTCGGCGGGGCGGGCGCGGAAGCTGGTCGACCGACTTTCCCAAGGCCGACCGCCAGTTCCTGGTGGTGCTCCGCCGACTGACCAACCTCGACGCCTTCGAGTACGAGAACGCGGTCCGGCTCGACGATCCGGCGATTCGCCGCTACCCCTTTCTCTACGCGCTCGAGGTGGGGGGCATGAGCCTCACCCAGGACGAGGTGCGCGGCCTGCGGGACTACCTGAACGCGGGCGGGTTCCTCGTCATCGACGATTTCTGGGGCGCGCGCGAGTGGGCGAACTTCGAGCTCGAGATGGCCCGGGTGCTGCCGGGGCGCCCGATCGTCGATGTGCCGCGAGACCACGTGATCTTCCGCAGTTTCTACGACATCGACGAGATCCTGCAGGTGCCGAACGTCGGCAACGGCATGCGGGGCGGTCCGACGGCCGAGTGCTTCGGGTGCGAGCCTCAGGTGCGGGGCATCTTCGACGACCAGGGCCGCCTGATGGTCGTGATCAACTTCAACACCGACCTGGGCGACGCCTGGGAGTGGGCCGAGAATCCCTTCTACCCGCTCCGTTTCTCGACCTTCGCCTACCAGATGGGCGTGAACATGATCGTCTACGCCATGAGCCACTGAGGACGTTTCTTGGAGCGCTTCTTCGAGTTCCTGTTCAAGTACAGGCCCCTTCTCTTCCAGGAGGGCGAAGTCGCGTTCGCCACCCCGTGGCCGCTCGCCCTGCTGGTGGTCGGCGCGGGGGCCGTGGCCGTCGCGGCGGTCGTGACGTACGGGGGGGCACGGGGTCGTGCGACCGCCGGCGAAAGGACGATGCTGGCCACCCTTCGTCTCCTGGCGCTCGGCGTGCTCGTGTTCTGCCTGCTCCAGCCCGTGCTGGTGCTCACATCGGTCATTCCTCAGCGGAACTTCGTGGGCATTCTGCTCGACGACTCGCGCTCGATGCTGTTGCCCGCGAACGACGGCGCGCCACGAAGCGAATTCGTGACCCGGACGTTCGGCGACCCGGAGAGTGCTCTCATCGAGGCGTTGGGCGAGCGATTCTCGCTTCGGTTCTTCCGCTTCGCCGACGACGCTTCGCGCCTCACGACGCCCGAAGCGCTCGGCTTCGACGGCACGCGCACGGACCTGGCCACGGCGCTCGACCAGGCGCGCGAAGAGCTGTCGTCGGTTCCGCTCTCGGGGCTCGTCGTGGTGTCGGACGGTGCCGACAACGGCGGCCGCGCGCTCGCCGAGGCGCTCGTGCCGCTCCAGGCCGCGTCGGTGCCGGTCTACGCGGTCGGCGTCGGGCAGGAGCGCCTCTCTCCGGACCTCCAGCTCGGCCGCGTCGAGTTGCCGCACAGCGTGCTGCGGGGCTCGTCGCTCGTCACCGATGTGGTGCTTCAGCACCAGGGCCTGCGGGGGCGCGAAGTGACCGTGGTCGTCGAAGACGGGGCCCGGCGCCTCGCCGAAGAGACGCTTACGCTCGGGGGAGACGGCGAACCGGCCGTCGCGCGCGTTCGCTTCGCACTCGACGAGGCCGGTCCCCGCCGGATCCGCTTCCGGGTTCCC